>NZ_DGRS01000081.1:0-27747 GCF_002391155.1 Megasphaera sp. UBA4382
CGGTTCTCTGCTTATCACGGGGACGGCAATGCTACACGGTGCTTCTAACCGACGATATATACTGATAGCTGGCTCGTCGAACTGGCTATTTTTTATACCCCAAATCAGCAATACAGAACTCACGACTGGGAGCGGTTTCTGTCCTGAATCGCTGGAAAGGGTGTCAGATACAAGGCGGAAGAAGGAGCCATAGCGGGGCTATGGTGACTGATGACAACGAAGCAGATGGCGCCCTTTCCGGCGAGGCAGGGGAAACAAGCTTCCAGCCGTGAGTTCTATACTAGTCACTCTATGTTACCTATGGTATAATAAAAAATAATCAAATGGAGGCAGCACAGGTTGTTTCCGGGAATGTATAAGAGGAGGAAGTAATGGATAACAAAGAACTTGTCATTGTTGTCGATTTTGGCGGACAGTACAATCAGCTCATTGCACGTCGCGTCCGTGAAAATCACGTATACTGTGAAGTGTATCCGTATCATAAAGCCGTAGCTAAAATCAAGGAATTGAAGCCGCAAGGGATTATTTTTACGGGTGGTCCGGCCAGTGTATACGAAGAAAATGCGCCTAAGATAGAAGCCGGCGTATTTGAACTGGGGATTCCTGTACTGGGGCTTTGTTATGGCATGCAGTTCATGGCCCAGACGCTGGGCGGGGAAGTACGCCATGCCGACCGCCGTGAATTTGGCAAGACGGAGACTGATGTTGATACGTCGTCACCGCTTTTCAAGGGACTGGCGGAAAAGGAAATCGTCTGGATGAGTCACCAGGATTATGTAGCGGAATTACCGGCTGGTTTTTCTATCGTCGCTCATTCGGAAAACTGCCCTGTGGCAGCGATGCAGAATACGGAACGCAAATTGTATGCCATGCAGTATCATCCGGAAGTGCTGCATACGGAACATGGCAAGGAAATGCTCCATAACTTCCTCTTTGAAGTCTGCGGATGTACGGGATCGTGGACCATGGCCAATTATGCCAAGACGGCAATTGCCCATATTAAGGAAACGGTCGGCAACGGCAAGGTCGTATTAGCTTTATCTGGCGGCGTCGATAGTTCCGTTGCCGCGGCTCTGATTTCAAAAGCCGTAGGAAGCCAGCTGACCTGTATTTTCGTCGATCACGGCCTGCTCCGCAAGAATGAAGGCGATGAAGTAGAAGCAGCTTTTAAAGACAGCGGCATGAATTTTGTCCGCGTCGATGCTTCTGAACGCTTCCTGGGGAAACTGGCCGGCGTGACCGATCCGGAACGGAAGCGGAAAATCATCGGTGAAGAATTTATCCGCGTCTTTGAAGATGAAGGCCGCAAAATCGGATCTGTCGATTTCCTTGCCCAGGGAACGATTTATCCGGACGTCATCGAATCCGGTGCCGGCGATGCCGCTGTCATCAAGAGCCATCATAATGTAGGTGGTCTCCCGGCGGTTGTCGATTTTAAAGGCCTCATTGAACCACTCCGCAACCTCTTTAAAGATGAAGTCCGCGAACTGGGTGCAGAACTGGGCCTGCCGGATTATCTCGTATGGCGCCAGCCATTCCCCGGTCCGGGCCTTGCTATCCGCATTATGGGTGAAATCACGAAGGAAAAATTGGCTATCCTCCGCGATGCCGATGCCATATTCCGTGAAGAAATCGCCAATGCCGGCCTGCAGCGGGATATCAACCAGTACTTCGCTGTTTTGACCAACAACCGCTCTGTCGGCGTCATGGGTGATTTCCGTACCTATGATTACACGCTGGCACTGCGCGGCGTTACGACGACGGACTTCATGACGGCTGACTGGGCACGCATCCCCTACGATGTCCTCGATAAAATTTCCAGCCGCATCGTCAATGAAGTAGATCACATCAACCGCATCGTGTACGATATTACGAGCAAACCACCTTCCACTATTGAATGGGAATAATAGCGAAAATCCCCGCAAGCTGTTCACTAATAAGCAGCTTGTGGGGATTCTTTTTTTGCATCTGGGAGCAGGAATGAATAAAAGAAGTTTAAAATGATTATATTATAAAAAGTAACTCCCAGCGAACAACAGCTGGAACAAAAAGCGAAAGAAAAATTGGAACAGATACAAGTACAAGGTTATACGGCTGCTTTTAGTGGCTTAGGTATTACGACGGTCTGACAATACGGGCTTGCTTTTTGTGGCAAAAAATTATGTATACTTTGCAGGTTGAACAGAAACCTTGACTTTTTTTAGTTACCGGCTTTACAATGAAGTAAAATCGTTGGTTCAAAGACAGGTCTGGTGGATATTTATGAAAGGGGAGGACGGTATGTTTCAGATTGGGCTTACGGGAGGTATTGCTTCGGGGAAGAGTACGGTTGTGGCCATGCTGCGTCAGCTGGGGGCGGGAATCATCGACTGTGACCAGATCGCCCATGATGTCGTCCGGCCCGGGTCGGAAGGACTGAAGGCCGTTGCTGACGCCTTCGGACCGCATACGTTGTGCGCAGATGGCACGATGGACCGGGCGTATATAGGCCGCGTCGTTTTTGGAAACAGGGAGAAAAAGGCGCAGTTGGAAGGCATTTTATTTCCTCTCATCCAGCGGGGAATCAATGATACAATTGAAATAATTGAAAAAAATAAAAAAAATCCGGTCATTTTCCTTGACATGCCATTGCTATTTGAGATAAAATACAACACGTACGTTGATGAAGCATGGCTCGTATATGTGGATCCGGCGACGCAGCTTTCACGGCTGATGGCGCGGAATCACTATACACGGGACGAAGCAATGGCACGCATCCATGCTCAACTTCCTATTGATACAAAACGGTCATTGGCTCAGGTTATCATCGACAATACTGGTTCTTTGGAAGACACAGAAGAACAGGTGCGGTATGAGTGGCATGAACTGATGAAACGGATTCAATCTGGGGAGTAAGCTGTGAGACGGAGAAATAATACAAAGGTAAAAATTGTAGCAGCTGTATTGGTTGCCTGTTTCTCTGCGTCGTATTTCTTTACCTGGAAAGACGATGTAATGCGTAAAATCGTATATCCTCTGCAGTATGACTATATGGTCAGACAGTATGCCTATGAAAACCATGTGGATCCGGCGCTGGTAGCGGCAGTGATTCTGGTGGAAAGCAAGTTTGACCGGTCGGCCTCGTCTCACCGGGGTGCCAGCGGTCTGATGCAGATTATGCCTGATACAGGCAAATGGATTGCTGAAAAGATGGGGATGGAAAATTTTCGTCCTGCCCAGCTGAACGATGTACAGACGAATATCAGGATGGGTACCTGGTATCTGGCATATCTTCTCAAAGAGTATGACGGCAATGAAGTTTTGGCTCTGGCAGCGTATAATGCCGGACGCGGCCATGTCGATTCCTGGATGGATGAATATGGCTGGGACAAAAACTTTAAAAAAATTGAAGAAATACCCTTTACAGAAACGAGAGAGTATGTTAGAATAGTCTTGCTGAACGAAAGGCAATACAAAAAACTGTATAACTTTTAATTTCTTTTTATGCGGTTGTGGCGGAATGGCAGACGCGCTGTCTTCAGGCGGCAGTGATCATCGATCGTGTGGGTTCAACTCCCACCAACCGCACCATTTTTTTGCCCTATGGATGATACATTGATTGAAACAGTCAAACAATGGAATATCACTTCTAGTCTCCCACTTCAGGTGGGAGATTTTAAGTTAACGGCAGAGCAGCACATGGTACAGGATCATGGGAAAGATAAGGAATACCTGATTTTTCTATATACGAATGACGATAATGGCTGGACCGTACGAGGGACAATCAATCCGGAAACGAATGAATTATTTGTCCGTACGGATATTGGAATGCTGGAGTTTGCGCTCATTGAATTTATTACGGAAAATTTTGAAAGTTTTCGTAGTATGGTAGAATCCCGGCTCCCGGAGCTGATCCGGACGTATTATGTAGATCGGGAAGAGAATTTCAGTGTATTGTTGAAGGATAAAGGAATCACGACGGTGGACTGGGATGACTTCCTGCCGGAATCATATGCCGGTTTCAGGCGGCTGATCCGTCCCAATGATGCCGTGCGGATCATTAATGGGTCGTATATGATCCTGGCTTACTATGATGGAGCGACGCGCAGCGGTTTGTCACTCATGTACAACATACTCCGGGATGATTTTTTTGCCGAACGGCGGATACATAATTTCCCCAATCTGGTACATGATTTTGACAGCAGTGATTTAAAGCTCCTGAAAAAAGCATTGCAGGAACGTCTCCTGCCTGTGCTGGACTCCGTTGCTGCTGATTTAAAGGCGGCAGAGTGAGCGTTTTTCATTGTCAGAAAACGCTGTTGGTGGTATACTTTAGTTAATTAGATGTAAACTTTTCTAAGAGTGGGTGGAAGCCCACTCTTAACTTTTACTTGCAGGGTTTCGTCGGGAAAGATACAGGTGAATTATGAGACGCGAACATATTGAAGAACTGGTAGCTGAAGAAGTTGAAAAAATCATTGCCGGTACGGCATTAGAACTCGTCGATGTGGAATACGTCCGGGAACGGAACTGGTATTTACGGGTTTTTATTGATAAGCAGGGAGGCGTCGATCTGGAAGACTGCCAGGCCGTCAGTGAAAAACTCAGTAAGATACTGGATGAAAAAGATCCCATCAGTGACAATTATCTTCTGGAAGTATCTTCCCCGGGACTGGACCGGGTCCTGAAAAAGGAAAAAGATTTTATCCGTTACCAGGGCCGCGATGTCGATATTCATTTCTTCAAGCCCCATAATGGAACGAAACTTCTGACCGCTGTGCTGAAGGGCAGGGAAGGCGATGTCCTGACAGTCAGCCATGATGAAACGGAAGAAACATTGGACATGAAAGATATATCCCAGATACGGTTACATATTGATTTTTAGTGGAGGTACATGAAAGTGAACAAGGAATTACTCAATGCGATTGCCTATTTGTCCAAAGAAAAGGGCGTTTCTGCCGATGTCATCTGTGATTCGCTGGAAGCGGTCCTGATTACGGCCTATAAAAAAGAGCCAGATGCCAATCCCAACGCCGTCGTAGAATTAAACCGCCTGACTGGCGATTATAAAATCCTGGCTCCTAAGACGGTAGTGGAAACGGTAGAAGATGAAGACGCCGAAATTTCTCTGGCCATGGCCCAGATCCTGGACCCGGAATATTCGGCAGGCGATGTCATCAATGTCAATGTGACGCCCAAGAATTTTGGCCGTGTCGCTGCCCAGGCAGCCAAACAGGTCATGATCCAGCGGCTGCGTGAAGCCGAACGGAGCATCGTCTACGATGAATTTTCCAACCGTCAGGATGACATCATCACGGGGATCATCCAGCGTATCGAACAGCGCAATGTCTATGTTGATCTGGGGAAAGCAGAAGCGGTCCTGCCCGTTTCCGAACAGATTCCGACGGAAACGTATACGGTCGGCCAGCGTATCAAGTGTTATGTGGTGGAAGTACGCAAGACGACCAAGGGCGCCCAGATTCTCGTTTCCCGGACACATCCGGGCCTGTTAAAGCGCCTCTTTGAACTGGAAGTTCCGGAAATTTATGATGGCGTCGTGGAACTGAAATCCGTTGCCCGTGAACCGGGCCGCCGATCGAAAATTGCCGTCTATTCCCGCGATGAAAATGTGGATTGTGTCGGCGCCTGTGTTGGTCCGAAAGGAGTACGGGTGCAGAATATTGTGACAGAACTGCAGAATGAAAAAATAGATATCGTGAAATGGGATGAAGATCCGGCTGTCTACATTGCCAATGCCCTGAGCCCGGCAACGGTGGTTTCGGTAACGGTTGATGAAGCGGAAAAGACCTCTAACGTCGTCGTTCCCGATTACCAGCTGTCCCTGGCTATTGGCAAAGCTGGTCAGAATGCCCGGCTGGCGGCTAAGCTGACCAACTGGAAAATCGATATCAAGAGCGAAAGCCAGGCCGCGGAACTGGCGGAACAGAAACAGGATGAACCGGCTGGCGAAGAGCTGGACGGTGATGACCTGTTAGCCGACCTGGCCATGCCTTCTGCTCCGGAAGCAGAAGATGCAGCAGTTTGCGATGTGGAAGCGGACCAGCATACGGAAGAGTAGGTGAGGACCATGAAAAAGAAAAAAATTCCCTTGCGGGTCTGTGCCGGCTGCCAGGAACAGAAGAGCAAAAAAGAGATGATCCGCATCGTACGCACGCCTGAAGGAAATGTCGAAATCGACAAGACAGGGAAGAAATCCGGGCGCGGCGTGTACATCTGCCAGAATCCGGAGTGCCTGGAAAAGGCCTATGAGGAACACAGGCTGGAACGTTCTTTAAAGACAAAGGTGTCTCCTGAAATTTATGAAGAACTCCGCAAGGATCTGGAATGACAGGGCAGGAACGGATCGGCAATCTTCTGGGCCTTGCCTGTCGGGCACGGAAGACGGTGTGTGGCGATTTTGCTGCAGAAAATTATTTGAAGAAACATGCAGTGCCGCTCCTGTTTGTAGCCAGCGATGGCGGTGAGAATGCAGAAAAATACCGCCGCATTGCAGCGCGCAGGAATATAGCGGTTGTAGATATATATACGAAAGAAGAACTGGGCAGAACAGTCGGGAAGTCTCAGAATGTGGTAGTATTATTGACGGACCGGGGATTTGCCAAAGCGATAGATGACGTGATACAGGCGATGAAGAAGGGGGCAACCAGATGACGAAACGAGTATATGAAGTGGCAAAGGAGTTGGGCGTATCGGCCAGCGATATTATTAAAACTCTGGGAGAACATAATATAAAGGCAACGAATTTTTCTGGTGTAGATGATCAGGCAAAGCAGGTACTGGATAAGGCATATGCGCCGAAAAAAGAAAATACTGATGCTCATGGCACGAGAAAAAAGGCGGCTATGCAGGCTGGGAAAAATAACGGCCAGAACGTCCGTAAAAATGAACAGAGACCAGAAAAGAACAACAAGAACCGGAATAACCGCCCGCAGAATAATCAGGGACAACGGCCGGAAACAGAAAAGGGAAATGTCAGAAAAGAAGGACAGTCCCGCAATAATTTCAATCGTCAGCAGCAGAATATGAAGAAGACTCAACAGACTAACCAGAATCATCAGGGCAATCAGAATCCCAATCACAAAGGGAATGTGAATAGTAAAAACGGCAGTCAGCCGGCTCGTGAAAATGATACGAAGCGTACGAAGTATTTTGGCCACAGTCAGCAGAATAATACGGGACGCAATGACAACCGGAAGAATAACAAACATTCTGGTCCGTCCGGTCATAATGGCAAGAACGCATCAAACCAGAACCGGCCTCATACGCTTTTGTCCAATGTCCTGAATAAAGGCAAGAATAAGAATAAACGGAATAAGAACCAGCATGGTGGCCAGAATGTGGCTATGCAGGATACGTCGGCGAAAAAGAAAAATTACCCGACGTCTATCGAACTTCCGGAAACGATTATCGTCAAAGATTTTGCCGAACGGCTGGGCCGCGAAGTCAGTGAAGTCATTAAAAAGCTGCTCATGGGCGGCATTATGGCTACCATCAATCAGGAAATCGATTATGATACAGCTTCGCTGATTGCCGATGAATTTGGCGTCGCCGTCACGAAGGAAGCACCGCCGGAAGATCCTACGGAAATCGAAGAAATCATCGATCCGCCTGAATCTCTTCAGCCGCGTCCCCCCGTCGTCACAATCATGGGCCACGTTGACCATGGCAAGACCAGTCTGCTCGATGCTATCCGCCAGAGTCATATCACGAGTCATGAAGCAGGCGGTATTACCCAGCATATCGGGGCTTATCAGGTCCGCTATGAAGGCAAGAAAATCGTATTCATGGATACGCCGGGGCATGAAGCTTTTACGGCCATGCGTGCCCGCGGTGCCCAGGTAACGGATATTGCTGTCCTCGTCGTTGCCGCCGATGATGGTGTCATGCCCCAGACGATTGAATCAATCAACCATGCCAAATCGGCTGGTGTCCCGATTATCGTTGCTATCAATAAAATCGATAAAGAAAGCGCCAATCCCCAGCAGGTCATGCAGCAGCTGACGGAATATGGCCTGATCAGTGAAGAATGGGGCGGCGATACGATTATGGTCCCCGTTTCCGCTCATAAGAAAATCGGCCTGGATGATTTGCTGGAAAACATCCTGGTACTGGCAGAAGTACTGGATCTCAAAGCCAATCCGAACCGTCCGGCCCAGGGCGTCGTTATCGAAGCCAAACTGGATAAAGGCCGCGGTCCTGTAGCCTCCGTACTAATCCAGAAAGGGACGCTCCACGTAGGCGATACGATTATCGTCGGCTCCTGCTACGGCAAGGTGCGGGCCATGACCAATGAACGGGGCGAACGTGTCAAGAAAGCAGAACCGTCTATCCCGGTAGAAATCCTCGGTCTGAATGATGTACCGGAAGCCGGTGATATCCTCGATGCGACGGATGAAAAGACGGCCCGTTCGGTTGCCGAAAAACGACTGGAAAAGAAACGGTCGTCTGAACTGCACGTCAATGCCAAGGTTACGCTGGATGACCTGTTCAATCAGATTCAGCAGGGCGAATTGAAAGAATTGTCCCTCATTGTCAAGGGGGATGTACAAGGGTCCGTAGAAGCGCTGAGCCAGTCGCTCATGGCCATCAAGAGTGACGAAGTCCGCATTTCTATCGTTCATTCCGGCGTTGGGGCTATCAATGAATCGGATATTATGCTGGCGTCAGCATCGAATGCCCTCATCATCGGTTTCAACGTCCGCCCTGATGCATCGGCCCGCAAGGCTGCGGAACATGAAAATGTCGATATGCGTACGTACCGGGTCATTTATGATGCCATCAATGATGTTGAAGCAGCTATCAAAGGGATGCTGGAAAAGAAATACGAAGAACATATTACCGGACGGGCAGAAGTACGCAAAGTCATTACGACTCCCAAGGTCATTGTCGCCGGTTCTTATATCAAAGAAGGCAAAATCTCCAGCACATCCAAGGTGCGCCTGATCCGCAATGGCATCGTCGTCCATGAAGGCGAAGTAGACGGCCTGCGCCGTTTCAAAGATGATGTGAAAGAAGTTGCCGAAGGGTATGAATGCGGTATCACGCTGGAAAATTACCGCGATATCAAGGAAGGCGACGAAATCGAAGCGTACGAAATGGTAGAAGTCGAACCGGAATAAAGTGAGGGAAGACAACTATGGGAGAATTACGAGTACGTAAAATACAGGAATTCATCAAGCAGGAAGTTTCCAATATTATTTTGCGGGAGCTGAAAGATCCGCGCATCGGTTTTATCACCGTAACCGATGCACGGATTACAGGCGACCTGCGGGAAGCGACCGTATATGTCAGCCTGTTTGGCAGCGATGCCGAAAAGGCCGATACGCTGAAAGCACTGAAAAGCGCGAATGGATATATCCGTTCCGAAGTCGGGAAAAGGCTGGGAATCCGCTATTCGCCGACGATTGAATTCAAAGAAGACACATCCCTCGATTATGGGATGAAAATCGATAAGATACTGCGTGATATAGAAAAGAAGGACTGATGTCCATGAATATTACACCAGAAGAAATCCGCCACCTGCTGCAGCATTACAGCCATGTCCTGCTGACAGCCCATGTCAATCCCGACGGGGACGCCATCGGGTCCCTGGTGGCCATGCAGGACTATCTGGAGCGGATGGGCAAGCAGGTCGTCACCGTCATCGATGATGACATTGACGACAAGTTTTTCTTCCTGCCCGGTGTCAGCCAGTTTAAAAAGCCGGCTGCTGTCCATACGGATGATTCCTGGCTGACCGTTATCCTCGATGCGACGTCAGCCGACCGCTGCGGTGCCGTTGAATCACTCATCCATGGGGATGTACTGAATATTGATCACCATATTTCCAATGCGCATTTTGCCCGGTACGAATATATCCGGCCGGAATGCGCGGCGACGGGAGAAATCCTGACACAGCTTTTTCTTACATGGGGCGACGGGGTGAACCAGCCGGAGGCCATGGCTCTGTACATGGCTATTGCAACTGACAGCGGCTTCTTTAAATTCAGCAATACGACAGGTCATACATTGCGCATGGCAGCCTCTCTCGTCGATGCCGGTGCTATGCCCCATGTCATTTCGGAACATCTGGAAGCCCAGTCTCTGGTAAAGCTTCACGCCCTTTCAGAAGTGCTGAAACATATTGAATTATTTGGCAACAACAAAGTGGCGGGCATTACATTTTCACCGGATGTCCTGAAATATACGGGAGAACATACAGGCGGGTATATTGACTATGCCCGGACAGTCAAGGGCGTCGATATAGCTTTTACGGTGAAGTATATCAGCGATGAGGAAACGCGGGTCAGTCTCCGTTCCAAACAGGCGGATGTCAACGCCATAGCGTCTGTTTTTGGAGGGGGCGGTCATGTCCGTGCGGCTGGATGTACTATCGGTGCGCCTCTGGAAAAAGCAAAAAAAATGCTTATAAAGGAAATTTTAAAAGCTGTATGATACAGGGAATTGTCAATGTGTTAAAACCGACTGGCATGTCCAGTCACGATATAGTAAGTCAGATGCGCCGCATCTACCAGATGAAAAAAATCGGTCATGCCGGTACGCTGGATCCGCTGGCGGCAGGCGTACTGCCTGTGTATCTGGGACAGGCAACGCGGCTCATCGAATATGGAGACAGCGATACGAAGACGTATCATGCGGAATTTCTGCTGGGAATTGCGACCGACACAGAGGATATTACCGGACAGGTCGTAGACCGGAAGCCCGTTCCTGCTGTGAGCGCCGTGGACATGACATCGGCACTGCAGCATTTTATGGGGCCGATCAAGCAGACGCCATCGCGGTATTCCGCTATCAGTATACATGGCGTGAAGGCTTATAAATTAGCCCGCAGCCATCAGAATTTTACCCTGCCGGAACGGGATGTGACGATACATGATATACGGCTCCTATCCTGGCAGGAACGCCGGGGGACGCTGGCCGTGACCTGCTCCAAGGGAACCTACGTCCGTTCTCTGGTCCGGGATCTGGGCGAGTATCTGGGAACCTGTGCCTGTATGTCTTATCTGGTGCGCGTACAGGCCGGCGTGTTTACTATCGAAGATGCGGCGACGCTGGAAGAACTGACCTGTGACCCGCTGCGCTATGTCCTGCCGGCAGATGCTTCTATGGGAGCCGTACGGAAGGTAACTCTGTCCCGGGAAAACTGCCTGTATCTTCTTCAGGGCAGGCCTGTTCCTTTCGCCGGACGGCAGATGACGCATGGTGAAATCCTGCGTGTCTATACGGACCGGGGCGTGCTTACGGGGATTGCCCGTTTCGATAAAGAACATCATGTCATCCGCCCGCACAAAATGTTTGCGGATTCATTGTGAGGTAATCGACGATGCAAGTATTTCATTCTTTTGAAGAAGCGCAAGACTACACGGCAACAGTAGTCGCTCTGGGAACCTTTGATGGCGTACATCTGGGGCATCAGATGGTCATGAAGACGGCTATTGATACGGCGCGCAGGCTGCAGGCCAAAGCTGTAGTCGTGACCTTTGCAGCTCACCCGCTGTCCGTGCTGTGTCCGGAAAAGGAACCGGCGCGCCTGGCTACGGTAAAGCAGAAGGAACGGTATATAAAAGAACTGGGCCTGGATGGTCTCGTCCTTTTGCCCATGAATCGTCACCTCATCGATGAATCACCGGATGAATTCTGCCAGCAGCTGCTGGATTATCTGCATCCCAAATCGGTAGTAGTGGGAGCGAATTTTACTTACGGCGCCAGGGCGGCAGGCAACACGGAAACACTGCGTGACTTTATGGATGGCCATGGAGTTCCCGTACAGGTGCTGCATCTGCTGGAACGGCCCGGCCGGGCGACGCCCATCAGCAGTACGGTCATCCGCAAACTGGTCCTGCTGGGCCACATGGAAACGGCGGCCAGCCTGCTGGGCAGACCTTTTGAAATCGAAGGGATGGTCGTGGAAGGTGACCGGCGGGGACGGCTTATCGGCTTCCCGACGGCCAATATGGAAATACCACCCCGCATGGCTATGCCAGCGGATGGCGTGTATGTAACCGATGTATTCGTCGATGGTGCGTACCGGCCGGCTATGACCAATATTGGCGACAATCCGACTTTTACCAATCAATACCGCCGGATAGAAACGCATATCATCAACTGGCAGGGAGACATATATGGCAAATGCCTTTGCGTCCGTTTTTATAAACGGTTGCGCCATGAAATCCCTTTTCAGACAACGGAAGCGCTCCAGCGTCAGATGGAGCAGGACCAGGTTGATACGCTGAATTATCTGGATGATAATGACAGGACTTGTTTTAAATGACAGGTCCTGTCATTTTTAATCTGCTTTTAATCTGATTTTAATTTAATTCTCATCTGAGTTAAATTGAATTTATGTCATAACAATGATATAATTAAAGCATAGATAAAGGTTGCGTTCAGTTTTGCGAAGGAGTGGTAGAGTATGGAATACAAATTTTCAGATCTTGCAAATGGATTAAAAGCTTCGGAAATACGTGAACTGTTGAAATTGACAGCCCAGCCAGAAATTATCTCTTTTGCCGGCGGTCTTCCGGCTCCGGAATTATTCCCTCTGGAAGAATTAAAAAAAGTAGATATTGCTATTATTGATAAGGACGGGAAAGCGGCTGTACAATATGGCACGACGGAAGGATATGTACCACTGCGGCAGCATATTTGTGAACGGATGAAAAAATCATTTATGGTCGATTGCGGGATCGATGAAGTCTTTATTACGTCCGGGTCGCAGCAGGGCCTGTCGTTCATCCCTCAGATTTTTATCAATCCTGGCGATATCATGCTCGTTGAAAGTCCAACCTACCTGGGAGCACTCAACGCATTCAAACTGTGCGGACCTAAATTCGTAGAACTTCCAACCGACGACAAGGGCGTCATTCCCGAAGAATTAGAAAAAATCCTGAAACAATATGGCGATAAGATCCGCCTGGCCTATGTCATTCCTGAATTCCAGAACCCGACAGGGGTAACATGGCCTATCGAACGGCGTAAAGCGTTCATGGAACTCATCAACCAGTACAATTTCCCGGTCATTGAAGATGACCCGTATGGCGAACTGCGGTATGACGGTGACAAAGTTCCGTCCCTGAAATCGATGGATACGAAGGGGAATATCATATTCCTCGGCTCGTTCTCGAAGATTATGATGCCAGGTCTGCGCGTAGCCTGGATGGTAGCCGACCCGGCGATTATCGATAAATGCGTTAAATACAAACAGGCAGCTGACCTGCAGACATCGTCCTTTGCACAGCGTCAGGTATCTTTCTTCCTCGATATGTTCGACATCGATGCCCATATCAAAGATATTTGTGATCTTTATGGCAAACGCCGCACACTTATGCTCGACAAGATGAAAGAATACTTCCCGGCAGAATGCAAATTCACCTATCCGGAAGGCGGTCTCTTCACCTG
This sequence comes from Megasphaera sp. UBA4382, assembly GCF_002391155.1. Lineage (NCBI taxonomy): Bacteria > Bacillati > Bacillota > Negativicutes > Veillonellales > Veillonellaceae > Megasphaera > Megasphaera sp. UBA4382. The sequence goes on from NZ_DGRS01000081.1 coordinate 13,399, forward strand.
GGTTGAACTGCCTGAAGGTATGGATGCCAAAGAACTGATGCCGAAAGTACTGGAAAAGAAAGTAGCTTATGTACCGGGCGGTGCTTTCTATCCGAATGGCGGAGGAGAAAATCACTTCCGCATGAACTATTCGTGCATGCCGGAAGATAAGATTGTAGAAGGCGTAAAACGTCTGGGCGATGTACTGAAAGAAGAAATTGCCAAAATGAAATAACGACTGAACGCAGAGAACAGGGCAGGGAGAAAATCCTTGCCTTGTTTTTGTATACGTATTACTTTTTGCCATCACTGGAATTTTGTAATTTGCAATCTCTTTATGTTAGTGTTATAATTTGACCACTGGGGAGTAATATTAACATAGGGGTGATTTACATGACAAAATTTTCTGATTTTGCAAACACATTAAAAGCTTCTGATATTGCGGAACTGCTGGAACTTACGGAAAAACCGGAAGTAATTTCGTTTGCAGGGGGGCTGCCGGCACCAGAATTGTTCCCAATCGAAGAAATGAAGCAGGTCGATCAGGCTATTTATGAAAAGGAAGGCCGCAAGGCGGTTCAGTATGGTACGACAGAAGGGTATGTACCACTGCGCGAAGAAATTGCCAAACGGATGAAGAAGTCCTTCTTCGTTGACTGCGAAGCAAAAGATATCGTTATTACGACGGGTTCACAGCAGGGCCTGTTTATCCTGTCGCAGATTCTCGTCAATAAAGACGAAACGATTGCTATGGAAAGCCCGTCTTATATGGGTGCCATCATGGCCTTTAACCCGGTAAGACCTAACTATATTGAAGTACCGACGGATGACAAGGGCATTATCCCGGAAGAGCTGGATAAAATCCTTGCTACAGATAAAAGCGTCCGCATGATTTATGTTATTCCTGAATTCCAGAACCCGACAGGTATCACCTGGCCAGTAGAACGCCGGAAAGCATTTATGGATGTCATCAACAAATATGATGTCGTGGTCGTCGAAGACGATCCCTACGGTGAAATCCGTTATGACATTGAAAAACTGCCGTCCCTGAAGTCCATGGATACGCAGGGAAAAGTCGTATTCCTCGGCTCGTTCTCCAAGATTTTCATGCCGGGCCTGCGCTTGGGCTGGACTATTGCTAATCCGGAAATTATCGATAAATTCGTCAAATTCAAACAGGCCGTCGATCTCGGCACTTCGACCTTTGGTCAGCGCCAGGCCGCATATTACTGCCAGATGTTTGATATGGATGCCCACATCAAAGAAATCAACGCATTATATGCCAAACGCCGCGACCTCATGTGTGAATCGATGAAGAAGTACTTCCCGGAAGAATGCAAGTTTACCTATCCTCAGGGCGGTCTCTTCACGTGGGTTACCCTGCCGGAAGGTATGGACGCCAAAGAATTGATGCCGAAATGTCTGGCAAAAGATGTAGCGTATGTACCGGGTGGTATTTTCTATCCCAATGGCGGCAATGGCAACCACTTCCGCCTCAATTACTCCAACATGCCAGAAGACCGTATCGTAGAAGGCATCAAACGGCTGGGAGAGGTGCTCAAAGAAGAATTATCGAAATAATCCGTGAATTTCTGGAAGAATTCATGATCAAGGGCGTGCCTGTGGCATGCCCTTTTTTTAGAGAGGAGAGATAGTTTTGCGGCCTTTAGATGTCCTGAAACAGTATTTTGGCTATTCATCGTTCCGCCCTGGACAGGCGGAGGTCATTGCCACGATCATGGAGCATCGTGACTGCCTGGCCATTATGCCGACGGGAGCCGGAAAATCACTTTGTTTCCAGATACCGGGATTGCTGATGTCCGGCCTTACACTGGTCATTTCCCCCCTCATTTCATTGATGAAAGATCAGGTAGATGCGCTGCTGGCACAGCATATACCGGCCGTGTTTATCAATAGCCAGTGCACACTGGAAGAGTCGAGACAGCGGTTTTCAGAAATACGGAGTGGCCGGGTCAAGCTCGTCTACATTTCTCCTGAACGGCTGCAGAATGAATTTTTTACGAGCTTCATGCAGTCTATGCCAATCGATATGGTCGTCATCGATGAAGCTCATTGTGTATCCCAGTGGGGTCATGATTTCCGGCCCGGGTATTGCGCTATCCGCCCGTGGATCGAAGCACTGCCTCACCGTCCGGTGGTGGCGGCCTTTACGGCGACGGCGACTCAGAAGGTAAAAGAAGATATGATGAACCTCCTGGGCCTTCAGGATGAACGGGTCTTTATCGGCGGGTTTGACCGTCCGAATCTGTACTTCCGCGTCGTCCGCAATACAGACCGGACTTCTTTCATCCTGTCCTATCTGGCCCGGAATAAAGAGGACAGCGGCATCATCTATACGGCGACGCGGAAAGAGGTAGACCGCCTGTACAAGGAAATAAAAGCACGCGGGTTTGCCGCAGGGCGGTATCATGCCGGTATGACCGATGGAGCGCGCAAGAAGGTACAGGAGCAGTTTACCTATGATAAAATTTCCGTCATTGTAGCAACCAATGCCTTTGGCATGGGCATCGACAAGAGCAATGTCCGGTACGTCATTCACTATCAGATGCCAAAAAACATCGAAAGCTATTATCAGGAAGCGGGCCGGGCCGGACGGGACGGAGCTCCCGGAGAATGCATCCTGCTGTATAACCGGCGTGACATCATGATTCAGAAATTCCTCATCGAAAACTCTGTCCATTCACCAGAACAGCAGAAAAAAGAATTGCAGATGCTGAACGCCATGATTGAATATTGCGAAACCCGTCACTGCCTGCGCCAGTATATTCTCCGGTATTTTGGAGAAAAACCATCCTGGGACCGCTGTGAACATTGTGGCAATTGTGATCAGGAAGTCGTCCAGGAAGATACGACCCAGATTGTCCGGCCGATTTGCCTATGTATCGACGAGGTGAAGGGGCGTTTTGGAATGACGATGGTCTGTGATATACTAAAGGGGAGTATGACTGCCCGAATCCGCCATTATGGTTTCCAGCGCTGTACGAGCTTTGGCATGCTAAGCAATTATGCGGCCAGAGAAATCCGCGATATGATCCGGCAAAGTCTGGAAGATGGATTCGTGCAGCAGTCCGAAGGGCAATACCCCGTCCTTTCTCTGACTGCTGACGGACGGGATGTATTGAAAGGCCGGAAACGGGCTATACAGGAAATTGCCATCGCGGCAGAAACAGAACCGGCGGCCCGGCCGGCGCGGAAGAAAAAATCTGTATCTGAATCTATCGATGAAGAAGCCTGCCGGCCCCTCTTTGAGGTACTCCGGTCAGTTCGCATGGATCTGGCAAAAAAAGAACATATTCCGCCTTTCGTCATTTTTTCCGATGCCACACTTTGGGAAATGGCAGCCAGCCGCCCCGTATCGGAAGAGGCGATGTCCCGCATTAAAGGGGTAGGTGAGTTCAAGCTGCATAAATATGGCCGCATTTTTTGCCAGGCTGTTCAGGATTTTCAAACTACACAGAGGTGATGTACATGAGTTCAGCCGATACACAGTATCTGGATATGGTAGAACGGATTTTAAAACAGGGATATTACTCGAATAACCGCACAGGGATACCGACGTATAAACTTCCTCATCAGATATTTCAGTTTGACCTGGAAAAAGAATTTCCCATTCTGACTACGAAATTTGTTGCGTTTAAGACGGCCGTAAAGGAGATTCTCTGGATCTGGCAACTGCAAAGTAATGATGTACGGGAGCTGCAGAAGATGAATTGCCATGTCTGGGATGAATGGATGCGCCCTGATGGAACGATTGGGAAAGCTTACGGGTATCAGATACGTAAATACAAGCAGGTAGATCATTTGCTGGATATGCTGCGTCATGACCCGCAGAACCGGCGGATGATTGTTACGCTGTGGAATATAGATGACCTTCCCGACATGGCATTGCAGCCTTGTGCCTTTCAGACGTTGTGGGATGTCAGCGACGGACGACTCAATTGCATGCTGGTACAGCGCAGCGGCGATATGGGACTGGGCGTACCGTTCAACATGACGCAGTATGCCGTACTCATCCATCTCATTGCCCAGACGGTTGGCCTGAAGCCGGGACTGTTTACTCATGTTATCAATAATGCCCATATTTATGAAAATCATATCGATGCGATGAAAACACAGCTGTCACGGCGCAGTCAGGCTTTTCCGGCGCCCAGGCTTTGTATTAATCCCGATATTCACGATTTCTACCAGTTTACTATTGATGATATCGCCCTTGACGGATATCAGCATTTGGGTAAATTACCAATGGAGGTGGCCGTCTGATGCTGCACATGATTGCTGCTGTGGATAAGGCGCGGGGAATTGGAAAAGATAATCAGCTGCTCTGCCACTTGTCTGCCGATTTAAAGCATTTCAAGAACCTGACTATGGGGCATACAATCATTATGGGACGGAAGACCTTTGAAAGTCTTCCGGGACTGCTGCCGGGGCGGCCACACTGGGTGCTGACCGGACAGAGGGATTATGAAGAAACTCATCCCGGCATCACCGTATTTCACGATATGGATGATATGGTACGGGCTGTCCGGACCGGTGAGGAGTATTTTATCATTGGCGGTGCTTCCTTATACACGGAATTCATGGGGCGTGCTGACAGCCTGTATCTGACGGAAATTGATGCGGAACTGCCGGCAGATACGTTTTTCCCGCCGTTGGACCGGACGCGCTGGCAGGAAGTGGCAAGGGATGCCCATGAGGCAGATGAACGCAATGCTTATCCCTTCTCTTTTGTTCGTTATCTGCGTAAATAAAGATTTACATTATGCTTTTATGTCATAATGAAAATAAGAAATTGGTTGACATTGAATGTTTGGTATGATACACTACCTATTAGAGCTAGAGAATAGCTGCATTTGTTTTTTTTAGGAGGATTTTGTTATGCACGGTAAAGTAAAATGGTTCAGCGCAGAAAAAGGTTATGGCTTCATTGAAAGAGAAGATGGCGGCGACGTTTTCGTACACTTCTCCGCTATTCAGGAAGACGGCTTCAAATCCCTGACAGAAGGTCAGGAAGTTGATTTTGATATCGTAGATGGTGCACGTGGTCCGCAGGCTGCTAACGTAGTTAAAGCCTAATCGAGCGCTTTCAGGATATAGACCTTTTAACCGGTAACCTCATGGTTGCCGGTTTTTTTTAGAGTGAAACGGTAAAGATAACATGCAGATGAATTTTACTGCATATTTATTGCATAAAAACTTGAAATATACACGCTTATATGCTATGATATACACATATTCAAGAGAATATACAGGATTGATTGCATATGGAGGGTGAATATATATGAAACACGTCAACAGTTTTGCCGATTATACGGCGGATGAATTAAAAGGCATATTACTTCTGGCAGAAAAAATTAAACAGAATCAGCAGGCTTTCTCTCATTTACTGGATGGGAAAAAGCTGTATACTCTGTTTGAAAAGACATCGAACCGGACATATTTATCGTTCAATATCGGGATGGAAGAACTGGGTGGCAAGTCGTATAATCAGCTTTGGAAAGACAGTAATTTTACTATTGGCGATCTTCCCAGTGAAGTTAAATACGTAGGGCGCAACGTGGACTGCATTATGGGACGTTTCAAAAAATCGGAAACGACCCATGGTTTCATGGATGCTTCGATTGTTCCGGTCATCAACGGCTGTGATAATACGTTCCACCCGACACAGGCGCTGGCCGATATGCTGACGCTGTATGAAAAGACGGGTCATTTTGATGTCAAAGTCTTGTATATTGGAGCTAAGAATAATACGTATAATTCCCTCAGTGAAATTGTTACCATGCTGGGGGGCAAGATGTACGGCCTGACTCCGTTCAGCCAGGTCATGGGCGTCGGTGATGAGTTCTACGAAGGCCTCAAGGCTACAGGTCATTATGAAGAACTGCCTGACAATATCAGTAAGGAAGATTTGAAAAAAGTCGTTGCTGAAGTCGATTGCGTCTACACTGATACGTGGGTCGATATGGAATTTTTCACCAATCCGGACTATGCGGAAAAGAAAAACAAGATTATCGGCATGATGATGCCCTATCAGATCGATGCAGACCTGATGGCAGGTACGGATACGATGGTATTCCACGATATGCCGATTCATCCGGGCTATGAAATTACCCAAGATGTGATGGAACAGCATCTGGAAACGATTCTGGATGAAGCCGAAAACCGCCGCCATGCCGAAAAAGGTCTTCTCGTATACCTCATTACCGGTAAACTTGATTGGTAAATCCTTATATTTGCAATGCCTCTATAAGCCGGAACGTATTATTTCGGATTATAGAGGCATTTTTATCAGCAACTTTTTCAAGAATCTCACGTTTCTCTAATCGGACGGAGTTCCATAAAAAGCGCTTGCAGAAATGACGGTGGATAGGTACAATTTGGTTAGAGTACCGGTGATTATGGAACAAGGAGTGATGTTGATGTATAATTTCGAATTTTATGCTCCCACCCGGGTTGTCTTCGGCAGAGGAACGGAAAACCAGGCGGGGGCACTCGTGAAAGAATATGGCGGTACGTCTGTTCTGATACACTACGGCGGAGGCAGTGCCGTCCGTTCTGGCCTGATCCAGCGGGTCAGACAGTCTCTGGATGAAGCCGGTGTTTCGTATGTCGAACTGGGCGGTGTCGTCCCCAATCCTCATTTATCACTGGTGTATCAGGGGATTGAACTGTGCCGGAAAGCCCATGTCGATTTCGTCCTGGCAGTGGGAGGCGGCAGCGTCATTGACTCAGCAAAGGCCATCGCCTATGGGCTGGCAAATGATGGGGATGTCTGGGATTTTTACTGCGGGAAACGCAAGCCCCAGGCCTGTATGCCTGTAGGCTGCGTACTGACCATTGCCGCAGCGGGCAGTGAAATGAGCAATAGTTCGGTCATCACCAAAGAAGATGAAGGGCTTAAACGGTCGTGCAATACAAACCTGGCACGGGCAAAATTTGCCATTATGAATCCTGAGCTGACCATGACCCTGCCGGACTGGCAGACCCAGGCCGGGTGTACGGATATTATGATGCACACGATGGAACGATATTTTACGCAAGGTGGCAATATGGAAATTACCGATAGCATAGCGGAAGGATTACTCCGTACGGTAATGAAATATGCCGTCATTCTCCATGCACATCCGGAACAGTATGAAGCGCGGGCAGAAATCATGTGGGCCGGCAGCCTGTCTCATAACGGCCTCACGGGATGCGGCAATGACGGCGGCGATTTTTCCTGCCACAAACTGGAACATGAACTGAGCGGCATGTTTGATGTGACCCACGGGGCCGGCCTGGCAGCTATCTGGGGTACATGGGCACGATACGTCTATCGCGATTGCCTGCCACGGTTTGTGCGGTTTGCCAGACAGGTCATGGGTGTGTCCGAAGGTCCTGACGACAGGGTGGCTTTGGCGGGGATTGAACAGATGGAATCGTTTTATCATTCCATTGGAATGCCCATCTCTATTCACGAATTAGGCATCACTCCTACAGATGATCAGCTGAAGCAAATGGCTCGTCTGTGTGCCAGAGGGTGTGGCGGTCATCAGGGATCGGCAAAAGTTCTGGATGAAGAAGACATGTACCGCATATATAAAGCGGCACTGTAAACAGCCTGAAAATACGTAAAATCGTTAATATGGAAAAGTATACTAGTGCATTTTTGAGGAGGATTTGTATGAAAATAGTAGTAGCTATGCCGGTGACAGAAGAACACAAAAAGTGGCTGAATGCAGCCGCCGGAGATTACCCGGTTTATTTTGCCGATAATCAGGCAGCCGTAGGTGCACAGGTACCGGAAGATGTATTGTCTGATACAGAAATCATCATAGGCAATCTGGATCCTGAACTGGTGAAGAAAGCACCGAATCTGCGCTGGATGCAGCTGAACAGTGCCGGGACTGGTGCGTATATAAAAAAAGGGGTCCTGCCGGAAGGGGCGGTCCTCACCAATGCGACCGGAGCCTACGGACTGGCACTGTCGGAACATATGCTGGCCCAGCTGCTGGCGATGATGAAGAAATTATATGCCTATTATGATAATCAGAAGCAAAGCCTTTGGAAAGACGAAGGACCGGTCACATCCGTATACGGGGCCCGGGCGCTGGTCATCGGGTTCGGCGATATCGGCAGTGAATTTGGCAAACGCCTGAAGGCTTTGGGGGCCCATGTGACGGGAATCCGCCGCCGCAGTACGGTAGTCCCGCCGGAAGCAGATGAAATGGGAACGATGGATAAACTGGATGACTATCTGGCTAAGGCGGATATTGTGGCAACCAGCCTGCCTGATACGCCGGCTACATACCATCTTTATAACAAGGAACGCTTCGCGGCGATGAAACAGGGAGCCTGGTTCATCAATATCGGCCGCGGCAACTGTGTCGTTCAGGAAGATCTGATGGAAGCCGTGAAATCGGGGCATCTGGCAGGTGCTGCTCTGGATGTGACCGATCCGGAACCACTGCCGGCCGATGATCCTATGTGGCAGGTACCGGGGATTTATATTACACCCCACGTTTCCGGCGGATATCATCTGGCAGAAACGCACAACCGGATTGTGCAGATTGCCTGTGAAAACTTAGAGGCCTATTTCTATGGTGGCAAGATGAAAAATATCGTAGATTTTCAGACAGGCTATAAAAAATAGGGAGGCAAGGAATATGATTCAGACAATAGCTTTTATTGGTGTAGGTATTATGGGAAAACCGATGGTACGGAATCTCATGAAAGCCGGTTTTTCGTTACATATCTTTGCGCGGCACAAAGAAAAAGTCGAAGATGTCATTGCCGAAGGGGCTGCTTTTTATCATTCTATCAAGGAATGCGTGCAAGGGTGTGATGCGGTCATTACCATGGTCGGATTTCCAAAAGACGTAGAAGAAGTGTACTATGGAAAAGATAATATCTTTGATTCGGCCAAAAAAGGAGCGTATTTGATCGATTGCACGACATCCAGCCCGTCTCTGGCAGTCCGGCTTCACGAAGACGGCAGCGAAAAAGGATTTCATGTTCTGGATGTCCCCGTCACAGGTGGTGAAAGCGGGGCTATCAAAGGTATTTTGTCTATGCTGGTCGGCGGAGACAAGGAAGATTACGAAGCTTGCATGCCGATTTTCCAGGCTGTAGGCACCAATATTAATTACCAGGGCCAGGCGGGAAATGGCCAGCATGCCAAAATGGCTAATCAGATTCTCGTGGCCGGTGCCCTGAGCGGTGTCTGCGAAGCACTGGCCTATGGGAAGGCCCGTGGCATGGATTTGCAGGTATTATTCGACTCCCTGTCTACGGGAGCCGGCGGCAGTGCCCAGCTGTCTGCTCTCGGCCCCAAGATTCTTGCCGGAAATTATCAGCCGGGATTTTTTATCAAACATATCATCAAAGACTTAAAACTGGCTTCGCAGGAAGCGGATACATTGGGGCTGAAGCTGGATATGGTTCCAGAAGTACTGGCTGATTTTGAAGACCTGGCAGCTAAAGGACATGGAAACGAAGGATCCCAGGCTCTGATTAAACATTATATCGATATGGAAAAATAGCACGGTCTGTCCGTAGAACTGATGCGGAGGTAAGCTGGAGTTAAATGAACCTTTTTTCATTTTGCTCCAGCTTTCTTTTTAGGAAGATACGACTTGACAAATCACTCTATTCTTTCTATACTTTACTTAGTTGAACTTTCAACTAAGTAGGAGGGATGAGATGATGACATTACAGAGTCTTTTATTGCGGGATATAGGAGCTATATACCGTAGTATCCAGTCTGTTATGGAGCTTAGGTTTCGTAATAAGCAGTTACAGCGTGGGCAGTTTATTTTTTTGACGCGCATTTGTGAACATCCGGGTATTAAGCAGATTGAGCTGACACGGATGTGCCGCGTCGATAAAGGGACGACTGCCAAAGCCGTGCGCAAACTGATGGAAGCCGGCTATGTCCTGCGCAAACCTGATTCCCGGGACGGCCGGGCATGGAATCTGTTTCCTACGGTGAAAGCCGGGCAGGTATATGATGAAATCCTGGCGGAAGAAAACCGCGAGCTGGAAGTTTGTTTCCGAGGCATGTCGGCAGAAGAACGGCGTCTGCTATTGGGGCTGATAGAGCGTGTCCAGCAGTCAGTCGAAACAGACTGGCTATTATTTCATGAGTATAAGAATCCTTCTGATATAGGAAAGGGAGGCGTATGATGGAATTCACAGAACTGCCGTAGATAATGCTGTCAAAGGCAGGGGACTGGCGCAGCATATTTTTGCCGGAACAGAACGGATTGCCCGGGACCGGTAATAATCTGCAGAGAAATAGCCGGAGACACATGTTTGAGCGTTGCTTATCAGGATATAATATGATACCATTAATGTGAAATAGACATAATCATGTGCTATAACTGTGGGGAGAGATGAATATGGCCCAACGAAGAGATATTCAAAAAATAGTAGTTATTGGCTCCGGCCCGGCTGTCATTGGACAGGCTTCTGAATTTGATTATTCATGCACGCAGGCGTGTAAAGCTCTGCGCAGCCTGGGCTATGATGTCGTGCTCGTTGATTCCAATCCGGCAGCAGTTGTGACGGATCTATCTGTAGCAGATCATACTTATATTGAACCACTCAATGAAGAATGCCTGACGCGGGTGATTGAAAAGGAACGGCCCGACGCACTATTGCCCGGTATGGGCGGGCATCTTGCCATTCGTGTATGTGCCGGATTAAATAAAAAGGGAATCCTGGCACAATACGGAGTCCGTATTGCCGGCATACCGATGAATATTGTCGAAGGCGGAGAAAACCACATCGCATTTAAAAAGTCCATGGATGAATTGGGACTTCAGACTGCCCGGAGCATTGTCTGCTCCAGCGTCGAGGAAGTCCTGGCGGCGGCAGGTAAAATGGAATATCCCGTCGTACTCCGCCCTGCATATACATGTGGAGGCAGCGGAAGCGGCATAGCAGAGGATGAACCGTCGCTCCGGGCGCTTTGTGCCCGTACTCTGCAGTCCGGCCAGGCCCGGCAGGTCCTGGTTGAAGAGACGCTGACCGGGTGGAAAGAATTGGAACTGGTGGTGCTCCGTGATGCGGAACATACCGTTGTGCCGGTGTGCTTTATGGAAAATCTGGACCCTGTGGGAATTCATACGGGGGATTCTGTTTCTGTGATTCCTATGCTGACTGTTCCGGAGGATGTACAAAAGGAAATTCAGCGTCAGGGAACCTTAATTGTGGAACATATGGGAATCATCGGCTGTGCTGATATAAAATTTGCCTGGAATCAGCAGGATGGCCGCGTAACTGTCATCTCCTTCAATCCACGGATGTCCCGTTCTTCTGTACTGGCTTCAAAGGTGACGGGGGTTCCCGTTGCCAGCATTTCAGCCAGACTGGCAGCCGGTCTGTTACTCCGGGAAATCCCCTGTGCTGACTGGGGAACGATGGATCAGTATCAGCCGGGGCATGGTCCGATAGCTGTAAAATTCCCGCGCTGGGATTTCCATCCCTATGATGGTGCCAAAGACATACTGGGAACGCAGATGCGGTCCATCGGTGAAGCGGTGGCACTGGGGAGAACCTTTAAAGAAGCATTGCAAAAAGTTGTCTGCTCGCTGGAACAGAAACGGTACGGACTGGGCCAGGATGAAATGTTCATGGCAATGACCCCGGATGAATTGATGCGAAAGTTAGCTGTTCCTTCATCGGAACGATACTTTATGATGTATGAAGCGCTTCGCAAGGGAGCTGCCCCGGAAGAAATACAAAAAATAACACAGGTTCATTCCTGGTTCATTACACAGATTAAAGAATTGGCGGATGAAGAAAATGCCCTCAGAGAATTGAAGGGGGCAATTCCCTCTGATGCGGTACTGGTACAGGCCAAGAAAGATGGATTTTCCGATGCCTGTCTGAGCCATATTCTGGAGGTGCCGGAAGATGCAATCCGCATACACCGGCAGTCGATTGCTCTGACGGAAAAATGGCAGGCTGTTTCCGTTAACAGCGCTATGCGGCAGACGGGCTGTTTTTCTACATACAATGGAGAAAATCAGCATACCGTACGGCAGGGGAAACCTAAAATTATCGTATTGGGGAGCGGTCCTGAACGTATTGGCCAGAGCGGGGAATCCGATTATGGATGTATCCGGGCTATGGCAGCGTTGAAAAAATCAGGATTTGAAACCATTATGGTCAATTGTGACCCGGCAGCTGTATCGACTGGAGAGGATGCTGCAGATACGGTGTATATTGAACCGCTGACAGTCGAACATGTACTGGAAATCTGCCGTCATGAAAAACCAGTCGGCGTCATCGGCCAGTTTGGAGGAAGGGCAGCAGAAAAACTTATAGTGGCTCTGCAGGCAGAAGGCGTGCATATTCTGGGAACGGACCCGGGCAGCCTGAATCTTGCCGGGGACTGGCACCAATTCCAGGACATGATGAACAAGATCGCTGTTCCTGTGCCAGAGTCTGGTTCAGCTGTCCAGCCAGAGGATGCGTTGCATGTAGCAGAACAGATAGGATATCCGGTGGTGCTGCATATAGGTGATTCCAAGACCATCATTCATGATCCGGCCACTCTGGAAACGGCGATGAAAAAGGCTGGTATTACGGCTGACTACCCTGTATATCTTGATCGTTTCCTGCACACGGCGCTGAAATGTGAAGCCGATGCCGTAAGCGATGGCAGACACGTATTTATACCGGCGGTCATGGAGCATATTGAACTGGCAGGGATTCACTCCGGAGATAGTGCCTGTGTCATTCCAAGCCGTCATATTGCCGGAGAAGCACTGAAGCAGATTCAGAAATATACGGAAAAAATAGCAGTGTCTTTCCACGTTATGGGGTTAATGAATATACGATATGCCATTGAAGATGACCAGGTATATGTCCTGGAAGTCAATCTGGGAGGGTCGCGTACGATGCCCCTGGTTTCCAAGCTATGCCATATCCCCTTGCCAGAACTGGCTGCAGAAATCATGACGCTGCCACTGACAGGGAAGGAATCGCCTGTTCCTTCGTTAACAGAAAGACATATTCCCTTTTATGGAGTTAAGGAATCCGTATTCCCGTTTGATATGTTCCCGGAAGTAGACCCCGTATTGGGACCGGAAATGCGTTCTACGGGTGAAGTATTGGGACTGGCAAAGACATCAGGTGAAGCGTTCTATAAGGCAGAAGAAGCGGCAGGGGGAACACTGCCTCTGGAAGGAGCTGTACTTATTTCCGTCAGTGATGCTGATAAACCCTATATCGCTGCAATTGCACAGGAATTCGCCGAAGATGATTTTGCTATCTATGCGACGGATAAGACATTTGAACTGCTGCAGGCGGCATGTATCCCGGTCAAACGGGCGAACAAGCTGGGAGAAGGCAGCCCGAATATAGAAGACCTGATTGCCGATGGTACGGTTCAGATGGTAATCAATACGCCATCTGTGCGTAAAGATGCAGCTGATGATGATGGGGCCCTGCGTAAAGCAGCCGTCCGGGCTCATATTCCCTATGTGACTACCATTGTCGCGGCCAGAGCCAGCGTAGAAGGCATGCACCGCATGATTACTCATGGGCGCAGTCCCGTATTGTCATTGCAGGAATGGCAGCATACTATTACGGATAAGTGAAAAAAGAGGAAAATTTAATTATCAATTAAAGGAAGGGGCTGCTGTATTTTTCACGATACAGTGGCCTCTTTTGCTGTATAATGGCCTTGTCAGAGATAAATCAAAAGAAATGTCAAAAAAAATAGATTTTTTACTTGACATCGAACGAAGGATTTGGTAAGATATACAAGTCGTCGGGAGACAACAGAAACAAAGACGACGAGATGACCTTTGAAAACTGAACAATGCAACATACGAATGAACGCCAGATAAGTAGAGAGCCATGTTTGAAGGAGCCGAAAGGCGACGCGCAAACATGAGCGAATCACTTATACCGAGATTAACTCGGTAGTGCGAGGTTCTAGAGATAGAACGTCAAACAATGAGTAACAAACCAACAATAGTAAGAATGAGCTAGTGCTCTTCACATATCATGGAGAGTTTGATCCTGGCTCAGGACGAACGCTGGCGGCGTGCTTAACACATGCAAGTCGAACGAGAGGACATGGAAAGCTTGCTTTTTATGGAATCGAGTGGCAAACGGGTGAGTAACGCGTAAGCAACCTGCCCTGCAGATGGGGACAACAGCTGGAAACGGCTGCTAATACCGAATACGAAGCAGCTCCCGCATGGGGGCAGCTTGAAAGGATGGCCTCTGAATATGCTATCGCTGCAGGAGGGGCTTGCGTCTGATTAGCTGGTTGGAGGGGTAACGGCCCACCAAGGCGACGATCAGTAGCCGGTCTGAGAGGATGAACGGCCACATTGGGACTGAGACACGGCC
>NZ_DGRS01000081.1:27821-28359 GCF_002391155.1 Megasphaera sp. UBA4382
CCTACGGGAGGCAGCAGTGGGGAATCTTCCGCAATGGACGAAAGTCTGACGGAGCAACGCCGCGTGAGTGAAGACGGCCTTCGGGTTGTAAAGCTCTGTTATACGGGACGAACGGGCGGGATGCTAATACCATCCTGTTGTGACGGTACCGTAAGAGAAAGCCACGGCTAACTACGTGCCAGCAGCCGCGGTAATACGTAGGTGGCAAGCGTTGTCCGGAATTATTGGGCGTAAAGGGTGCGCAGGCGGTCTCTTAAGTCTGTCTTAAAAGTGCGGGGCTCAACCCCGTGAGGGGACGGAAACTGGGAGACTGGAGTATCGGAGAGGAAAGCAGAATTCCTAGTGTAGCGGTGAAATGCGTAGATATTAGGAGTAACACCAGTGGCGAAGGCGGCTTTCTGGACTGAAACTGACACTGAGGCACGAAAGCGTGGGTAGCAAACAGGATTAGATACCCTGGTAGTCCACGCCGTAAACGATGAGCACCAGGTGTCGGACTCGAGAGAGTTCGGTGCCGAAGCTAACGCATTAAGTGCTC
>NZ_DGRS01000004.1:0-9301 GCF_002391155.1 Megasphaera sp. UBA4382
TTTCTTTTTTGCTTTGGTTGCTTTGTGAGACAGGATATACCGGTTCTCCAAGATAGAGGTCAGGGCTGAAACAGAAATACAGATATATTCCTGCTGTTCCAGAATCTCCTGAAAATGGGTAAAATTGGCATCAGAATAGTCGTTTTCGTACAGTTGAACGGATAGATTCTTTGACGGAGTCCGGGATGGTATGGGCTGGTTTACGGCCCTTATTGCCATGACGGAAGGCCGCTTTTCCTTCTTGGTGATAACGGATGATCAGCCGGTTAATCGTCCTGCGTGTACACCCAAGGACCAGAGCGGCTCGACTTGGAATTAGCAAAGGAATACAAAAAGTAAGAATATGTCGTAGAGTACTGGAATGGGCGGATGGTGCAATGCCTGTACGGTGTCATTTGTTCGCTGGCGGATGAAAAAAGTCAGGGAAAAAGGCCTCTATCCACTTGATAAGCAACTATGACTGAAATCCTATCACGGTTTTTCACTTTGCTTCCACGGAAGATGAACAGTCATGGGAACTAGCCGGATGGGTAAATGAACGGTCATTACGGATTAAACAAGACGATGGTGATCAGCAACGATGATAGTAAAAAATATGGCTATGAGGCTTTCTAGGAACTGGTAGCAGGGGCAGTGGCATGAATACTAACGGGATGTATATTATGTACACTGTTGTAGAACCATCCAACCAATGACAGATACCGGGTGAAGTCAAACTGATAAAGCCCAGAGCGTGTGAGGCAGGACATCGTATATACAGCTATCGCATGAAACATCAGAGACGGAGCTAAAGTCATGAAGAGGCGGAAGCCATGGACACTTGCCCCGTAAATACTATCGGTTTACATCATTGTATATGATAACGTGCAGATATGATATAATAGACCTGATTATAGACTAAGAGATAGCAAGGTGATCAGGTGCTTGTTTACAGTAAGCATTCTTCTGGAACGCATAAAATTTATCATATGGAACAATGCCCTGTGGTCCGTCGGATCGGGGAATCCCACCTTGGCTATTTTTATACCGCCCAGGAAGCGGAAGATACGGGATACCGCCTGTGTAAAGTGTGTCAGCGTCAGCAGATGAAAAAACTGCACATGGCTTATTAAATATTCGCAGACTAAAAAGAGAATCCTGATTTATCATGGTCCTTTTGTCCACAAGAACTTAATACGCGGTGAAGCCGGTACGATGAAAAAATTTCATGTACAACCTTTATATTTCCGCTCATTGGAAGATACGATTCTGGCAATCTATGACCATTTGGCATCCTATGCTGTGCGTTCAGATATACCAAGTTTTATCAAAGATAGGGTCTGGAAATTAATGGGGCATGGCCGTCCGGGATTTAGTGGAGGAAAAAGGAAGAAAAAGAAGAAGAAGCAGCCGTGGCATTATACGGTCACCAGGAAATCCATTTTAGAATGTACAGACTGGCGTGGATAACGGGGTCTTCACGCTATGAGGGATTGAGGAATGTTGTTTTATGTCGGACTGGATTTATGATGAGGAGGGGTTGATTATGAAAAAAATGGTCGGCGTGATGCCGCTCTGGGATGATGAAAAGGAAAGTATCTGGATGTTGCCGGCATATATGGAAGGCTTGAAAGCGGCAGGGATGGATTCTTTTATTTTCCCTATGACGCAGGATGAGGATGAAGTGAAACGGCTTGTCGGGCTTTGTGACCAGATCCTGCTGACCGGGGGACACGATGTCAATCCTTCGCTGTATCAGGAGGAACCGGTGAATGCATCGGTTGAATGGAATGAGACGAGAGATGTGATGGAAGAGAGGGTCATATCCCATGCACTGGCTCAGGATATGCCTGTCCTGGGAATCTGCCGGGGACTGCAGATCCTGAATGTGGCACTGGGAGGTACATTATACCAGGACCTGCCGCTGCAGCATCCGTCAGACACGGATCATCATATGACGCCTCCCTATGACCGGCCTGTTCATACGGTCCGGGTCCTGCGGGACACGCCGCTTTATGATCTGTTGCAGACGGAGCATATGGGCGTCAACAGCATTCATCACCAGGCTATACGGAAACTGGCACCGGATTTGCGGGAAATGGCCCTATCGGAGGATGGCCTTGTAGAAGCCGTCTATATGCCGGGGAAACGCTTTGTATGGGCCGTCCAGTGGCATCCGGAATATGGGTTCCCCTCTCATGAGGACTGCCGTGCCATTTTCCGTGCATTTTCCCGGGCATGATGTCCTGCTGGATAGTGGCGGATGCATGGCAGGAATCCTGTTTGTTTTCTGCATCCGTATGGTGCACCGGCTGATGAAACGGTAACGGAATCCCCTATCGGCCGGTCAGTGGGTAAGATATTCATACAGCCTGGTTTCGACCGGGACATCCAGCTTGAACTGGAAATTGACGACTGGCAGGGTTTTCCCATCATTGCCAGTCATTTCTTTTTGTAGTGGTCCGGCGACTACCGCGAGGTCTCCCAGATAGTAGAAATCGGTGCCTTCGCTGTCACTTTTTTTGACAAAGAGCAGTTTCCGCGTCAGTGGCGACTGGATTTTGGGAACTTCTCTGGAATCCAGCCGGACACGGGACCGGGTCATCCAGCTGAAGCGGCCGGGCGCGATGAACTGGTCTTCGTATTTGGTGCTTTCGGAAATATCGTCGCTCTTTTTATAGGTGACAAAAATCGGGCAGGTGCGCCGTCCCGTCGTTTCAAAATCGCTGTCATCGACGATGGCATAGCCATTGAGCGTCCCTTCGCGGTTCGTCTTATAATTGAGCAGACGCGATACGTCTTTACGGGAGTATTTTCCATAGCGGACGAATCCGCCGGCATAGGCCTGGCCGTCGGTCTGCTTGTGGAACTGGTATATGCCATAGGCCAGACAATCGTTCAAATAGGTCAGAAATTCGCTGTTTTTTATGAGGAACTTCATCTGGGGCGTCAGGACGAACTGATCTTCCTTGAGCGATACGAGGGCAATGTGCCGGTATTTTTTCTGGGCCGTCTGTGTAAAAAAGTGCAGGGACAGGACATTTTCGATGCCGGCAATCGTTTTTTCCGATGTTTCATAGCCACAGGTATGACGTATATACGCCCGGAGATCGCCTATAGAAAGGGAAGGATGGGATAAGAGATACTGCAGGATCCACAATTCTTCCAGCCGTTTGCCGTTGGCCAGTTCCAGACTGACCAGTTTCAGCACGGCTTCATGGTCTTCCGTGAGCGTTGCCGGTGCCTTATCGATGCTTTGGGCGTAGGCGAAATAGGACTGACTTTTTTTGACATATAAGTACGGATCTTTATCCCCAAGCCTTACGAAATCCATCATGAGCGGCCGCCGTCCCAGACGGTATTTCAAATCTTTATAAGACTGCTTTAGTTCCTGCGCATCGGCCAGCCATTTCCGGTTGTTGATGGCTTCGTATATTTTTTCTTTGACGACATCCTGGAAATGGACAGAGGTGGAACCGGGCAGGAAATTCTGTGACATCGTACGCCGCACATCGTCCTTGTTGTAGGTGCGGTCTCCGTAGAGGGCGATAGGCAGAAGAAAATTGTTTTTGTAATTGCCGATGAAATCGAGGACTTCCAGATAGCGTTTATGGGGGAATTTGCGCAGGCCGCGGCCCAATTGCTGGACGAAGATGATGGCCGACTGGGTAGGGCGCAGCATGATGATCTGGTCGATTGAGGGAATATCGACCCCTTCGTTGAATATATCGCGGGTCAGGATATACTCGAGATAGTCGGGCGTCGTATCCGGACTGCCCTCGAGGCGGCGGATGGCATCATCCCTCATTTCCGGGGTAGAATCACCGCTGAGTGATATGGCACGGCGGCCATGCTTTTGCAATAAACCGGCCAGTATGCGGGCTTCTTCGACGCGGCTGCAGAATATGAGACAGCGCAGGCGGTTTCCATCACACCCGTAATAAGAAGAGTAGTACAGGATATGGCGGACCCGTTCTTCGCAGGTCAGATCCTGTATGGTGGCGGATTCATCCAGTAGTTCTCCGTTTACGGAAATATCGGCAATGCCGTGATAGTGGAACGGTACCAGCATATTTTCCGCCAATGCCTGATGGAGACGGATTTCATAGGCGATGTGGTGATGAAACAGTTCGTAGATATCGAAATCGTCGGACCGTTCCGGCGTGGCCGTCATGCCCAGCCAGAACCGGGGTTTGAAATAGTGGAATATCCGTTGGTAGGAAGCCGCTCCGGCACGGTGTACTTCATCGACGACAATATAATCAAACGAGTCCGGAGAGAATTTTGTATATACGTCAGGCTGGGAAAGGGTCTGGATCGTACAGAAGAGGTAAGGTGCATTCCAGTCTTTCTGATTGCCGGATAACAGGCCCGTATCTTCCCGATCACACCAGACGGTTTCATAACTCCGGCGGGCCGCTTTGGCGATGAGTTCCCGGTGGACGACGAATAAGAAACGCTTTGGCTGGAAGATGCGCACGTCAAAAGCAGACAGGTAGGTTTTGCCTGTCCCCGTTGCCGAAATGAGGAGCCCTCTGTCAGCGCCCTGGTCGCGCAGCTGCCGGAGTCCCTGCAGGGCTTCCTTCTGCATGGCATTGGGATTGATGGTCTGCATGCGTGCCAGATGGGTATGCCGGGGCCTGTTACAGGTGTATACACGTTCGTACGCGTTGATCCAGTTTTCATCGACGGGGACGGCTTCCTCCCAAAGCGTATCGAATTCCGAACGCATCTGCCGGATGAGGCCGCCATCTTTGGATGAGGTGAAAAAGACATTCCATTCCTGGTTTGTCGTCAGGGCGGAGGCCGTGAGGTTGCTGCTGCCCAGGATCATCGTGTAGTTTTCCTGAGTCCGGTTGGGCAGATGGAACAGATAGCCTTTGGCGTGGAAGCCGTGGTCTTCCGTGACCATGCGGAGCTCGATGGATGATGGCGGACAGAGATAGGTCTGCAGGGTGAGCAGGTCGCGAAGGGCGTCGGGTTCAGTGAAGTTCAGATACTGGGAAGCCAGGATATAGCCTTTGACCGGACGGTCTTTATATTCCAGCAGCACATCTTTCAGGCAGGCAATGCCTGATTTGGTGATAAAGGCTACGGAAAAATAAAACTCATCGCAATAAGAAAGCTGCGTAACCAGTGTATCCAGCACTTTCGTCTTTTGTGCGCGGTTATTGGTCACAATACGGGGAACATACCGTGAATCCGCTTTCGTATTATAATCGATAAAACCTTCGCGTAAACAATTTTCCAGTACATTGCCTGTCGTCATCGTGGAGCACCCTTTACTATTTAATCCGGTTTCGATTCAGAAACTAATTTTTCCATGATAGGCTGATCGGCTGCCGCCCAGTCCAGGGATGGCAGTTCCTGCGGCGGAAGCCAGCATGACGCAATATGCTCTTTGCGGATAAATTCCGGTGAAGAGAGGGGACAATAGAAGGCATGCATGGTAATGGCAAAATCGGGGTACTGATGATGGACCGTCATATATAAGTCACTTTCCTTGATGGTCGTATGAATGTTCATTTCTTCCCGTAATTCTCGTTCCAGTGCGGCGTGCCGTGATTCTCCCGGTTCTATTTTTCCGCCAGGAAATTCATATTTGAACGATACATAAGGATACTTCCCTTTTCCCCGCTGCATGCAGAGAATGTTTCCATTATACGTCAGAATAGCCGCTACGACTTCCAATTGTTTCATCAGTTCGTCACCTTTCCTGTCAAATATTCTGGATCTATTATACTATTTCTTGTTTATCGATACCAGGGCAGAAAAAATGCCTGTGCCTATATGGATTTTTAGCTGCCAGGATAGGAATTGCCATGGGCCTGACTAAATATATATGACAAGCTTATTCAATCGGTATTCAGAAAACGGGGAACGTCATATACGAAATGCTCTTTTGTCTTTGTGAGATAGACAATATAGCAGTGTGAAAATATTAAATATAGTAAATTAATACCCTCGTTTTCTTAAAATATTTCATAATAAGCCAAATTTTTCTAAATGCATAAAAATAGAAGTTCTGAATATGCGTTTTGGTAATTGATTGAGATAAAACAAAACATTTTTCACAATAATTAATTGATATTTGTAATTTCGCAATAGACATATCAAATAAGGCATTGTTTTATGCATATTCTATAAAATTTAAAAATAATTGGAATAATATTAGTATTAGTATTTATAATTTAAAATAAATGCTTTACAAAATAATGAAAATGACGTAAAATCAAGCTATAAAGAATATAAACGCATTTAATTAATGCGTTTATATTCTAGATGGCCGGACAAAAAATAAAAACTGTATGATTTTTATGTACGCGTACAAAGAATAAAAAAGCGCTAAGATGATATATTGAAAAAGAATTATCTTTCGATTATCAAATCTTATTTTCTTTACTATGTCGTATTCGTATTATTTAATGAATATTTATGTGATTGGAGTGAAAACATATGGAACATGATAAGCTGATGGAACGATATAATGATGACATCATCCGCCTGCGCAGGGAGTTTCACCGGCATCCGGAACTCAGTTTCGAGGAGACAGAAACTACGCGGAGGATAGCATCTGTTCTGGATGAATGGGGAATTCCGTATCAGATTAATGAAGAAAAACATACAGGACTGGTTGCCAGGATTTCCGGTGCCCATCCTGGAAAAGCGGTGGCTCTCCGGGCCGATATAGATGCTCTTCCTGTAACGGAAAAAACAGGACTTCCTTTTGCTTCGGAAGTTCCCGGACGGATGCATGCCTGCGGTCATGATAATCATATTGCCATGCTCCTGGGAGCGGCACGGATGCTGCTTGATATAAGAGATCAAATATATGGCGATGTCTATCTGGTATTTCAGCCGGCAGAGGAAGCTGGCAAAGGCGCGGTCTATATGAAGAAATTTGGTGACTGGTTTGCGAAAATAGGGGCCATTTTCGGTGCCCATATCTGGAGCAGCGTACCGGCTGGTACCGTTGCCATCCGCACTGGCCCATTCATGGCGGCGGCAGATAAATTTACTATCCGCATTCACGGAGTCCAGTCTCACGGTTCCCAGCCCTGGTCCGGCGTCGATGCCATCGTGGTCGGTTCGGCTATTGTTACGAATCTCCAGTCCATTGTATCCCGTCAGCTCTATGCCATTGATCCGGTCGTCGTGACGGTCGGTAAATTCCAGGGTGGCGATCGCTGGAATATTGTGAGCGGCGAAGCCGTACTGGAAGGGACAACGCGGTATTTCCGCCGCGAAATCGGCCCGGAACTGAAGGAACGGATGGAACGCATTGTAGAAGAAACGGCCAAAGCCTATGGCGCCACGGCAGAATTAGACTATCAGTTCCTCATTCTGCCCACCATTAATGACGATGCCTGTACGGCCATCGCCCGCCAGGCTGTGACGGAAGTGCTGGGACCCGATGCCATTCAGGAAAGTGATCTGGTCATGGGCGGAGAAGACTTTGCATTTTATCAGGAAGACAAACCGGGATGTTTCATATTTGTAGGTACCCATAATCCCGATTGTAACGCAACCTATCCGAATCACAGCAATTATTTTACCTCTGATGAATCAGTTCTTGCCGGCGGTGCACGGGTATATGCCCAGATGGCCATTGACTGGCTGAAACAAAATAGCTGATACAGAATCATGGAGATACAAGGCTGCTGCGGTGGGGATCGTCTGGCAGCCGGAACATACAAGAAAGGGTGATTGTATGTATAACTTTGCTTTAGCTTTTACCATCTGTGCTATATTTTATATTGCCGGGGAATGGGTAGACAAACTTACTCATGCCTGGGTGCCATCTGTCTTTGTTACGGCTATTCTGATGCTGCTGGGTTACTGGTTTATCCTGCCGTATAATCTGATTACAGATAGTGTACTGCTGCCGTTTGGTGCTACACTGGGCCTGTTCCTGTTACTGGTCCATATGGGAACGGTACTCAGCCTGAAACAGCTTATGATGCAATGGCGGACCATTGTCATCTGTCTTGCCGGTCTGATCGGGATGTGTACGGCCTGCTGGTTCCTGTGCCCCCTGTTTATGGACCGGACCCTCATGATTACGGGACTTCCGGCTCTGACCGGCGGGATTGTCGCGGCTACGATCATGCAGCAGGCTGCTGCCAAGGCAGGACTCGTGACGGCGGCTGTCTTTGCCATTACGATATATTGTGTACAAGGTTTTGCCGGCTATCCTCTGACGGCGGTTTGCCTTAAAACGTACGGAAAACAACAATTGAAATTATTCCGGGCCGGAAAAATCACCATGAGTGAAGCCGATAAACATGCCGTAGAAAATGCCAACGCCGCCGTAGGTGTCAGTCATGCCAAAACGATTCTGCCACAGCTGCCGGCTCAGTTCGATACGACTGTTGTAAAATTAGGAAAGCTGGGATTTGTCGCATGGCTGGCGACCCTGGCTGGTTCGGCGACGGGAATTTCCGGTGCTATCTGGGCTCTTGTGTTTGGTGTCGTCTTCTGTACCATTGGTTTCCTCGACCGCGATGCCCTGAACAAAGCGAATTCGTACGGCATTTGCATGTTTGCACTGATGATGTTCATATTTGATGGCCTGAAAGACTGCACACAGGAAATGTTGTTATCCATTATCGGGCCCATGTTCGTCCTGATTATCATCGGCGTTATTGGCATGGCTATCATTGCCTTTATTGCCGCTCGTGTTCTTCATATTTCGTTTTACCTGGCATTTGCCAATGGACTTACTGCCCTGTATGGTTTCCCGCCCAATATCATCATTACGGAATCGACCTGTGATTCTCTGGCAACGTCTCCTGAAGAAAAGGAATTCCTTATGAGTCGTATGTTCCCGTCCATGCTGGTAGGTGGTTTCGTAACGGTTACCATTACCTCGGTCGTACTGGCCGGAACGTTTGCTTCCTTCTTATAACAGAATCATTTGCTCATACAGAGCCGTTCATAAAGAAAAAGGAGCTGGCCTGTGATATGCTTTCCGTCAGTACGGCGGTATACATATCGGCAGGTACAGCTCCCTTTTTAGCTGTATCGGTTGTAAGATAGTTTTCCGGATTGGGTCAGCAGACGTGCATAGTCCAGATGGCCCCGGGCGGGATTGGCATCGTGGGACAGGTAGTCCTGGTAATAAGCAAGACCCCGGTCTTTCTGATTCAGCGCAATATACTTCCGGCTGATGATGTAACTGAGCATCCTGTCCTTTTTCCATTCCGGATGTGCGTCAACCAGTATCTGCATATGATGAACGGCTTTGTCTTTCTGTCCCGTCATATATTCGTATATCTTCTTTTAACCTAATCCGCCAGAAGTCCTCCACCTCTTAGGTGGG
>NZ_DGRS01000011.1:0-31222 GCF_002391155.1 Megasphaera sp. UBA4382
GAATGTATTGCAGACCGACTGAATAATGATGATCCCGAGAGAGATAATGAGGAACTGGGCTGCCATGGGAATACCGATTTGCAAATGCTGAAGTGCAAAAGCTCTATCCCAGTGCCAGTCCCTGCGCTGAAGGTGCAGCATGGGAAAGTGGTGGTGCATATATATCAGGCACAATACAGCAGAAACGGCCTGCGCCAGGACAAGAGCAATAGCCGAACCGGGGACACCCCAGCCGAAACCGGTAATAAATAAAACTGCCAGTGCCACGTTCAGCAATGAGGAAAAGATGAGAAAATATAACGGGGTACGACTGTCCCCCAGGGCCCGGCAGGCACAGGAAAGAAGATTATAAAACATCATGGCCAGAAGACCGTATGATATGATCAGAACATAGTGATACGAGTCATCATACAGTTTATGCGAAATGTTCATGAGTTGCAGGAACCAGGGCATGCAGAGGCAGGCAATCAGCATGAGAATGACTGTCATGCCGAGAGAAAGCATGATTGACATTGAAAATGAACGGCGGACTCCATCGAAATCACCGGCGCCGAACCGTTGTTCCATTAGTACAGTAAAGCCCGATGCCATTCCGATAGTAAGGCCAAGAATAGCCATAAACAAGGGGGCCACCGCTCCAACGGCAGCCAGAGCGTGAACGCCTATGAAACGTCCAACGATGATGATATCTGCAATATTATAAAACTGTTGAAAAATATTTCCAATCAAAAGGGGACCCGTAAAAGCCAGAATCAGCTTTATAGGGTTCCCTTCGGTCATGTTATGTATCATGTAACAATGTGACTCCTTTATTTATGTGGAGAAGAAAGTATAAATTCACTGAGTTGTATAAAGCCTGGTACGAGTGAATCGAGATCCAGATTTTCATATACGGAATGGGCACGGCGGCCTATGCAGGTACCAAATGAAATAGCCGGAATCCCCAGACTCAGTGGAATATTTGCATCTGTACTGGCAGACTGAAAGGTAGTTGTCAGCCCGTGAGCAGAACGGATACGGGCCAGGCGCTGACACATGTCCGAATTTTCTGCTCCGTCATTACAAGGCCGTTCGCCGAGGAATGCTTCCGTAATCTGAATTTTAGGATCCCGTGCCGCATCGAGCAACTCGTGAAATTTTTGATCTATCCGTTGAAGTTCTTCTTTGGATTCTGAACGCAGATCAATCGTGAAAGACGCATGTTCGGCGATGGAATTTATCGTCGATCCACCCTGAATCGTTCCTACATTATATGTCGTTTTAGGATTGGCCGGTACATCCAGATTATAGAGGTTCCAGATAATGCCGGAAGCGATGGCAATGGCATTATCGTTACCAAAGTTTCCCCAACTATGACCGCCTTCCGCCTGTATATCAATCTGATAACGACGGGAACCGACGGCCAGATTGATGAATGAATCACTGTTACAATCAATAGCGACCATTTCACTGACTTCATGAGCATGGTCTGTCATGAACTGGCGGATACCTTTGAGGTTTCCCAGCCCTTCTTCTCCTACATTGAACAGGAAGAAAGCACCTGCCGGCAGTTCGATATGAAGCGATAAGATCATTTCTACAAAGAAGAGAAGACTGGCTACATTGGCGCTGTTATCACCACAAGACGGCGCCGCAAATATATTTCCTTCGATTCTCGGCTTGATAGAAGATACTTGATTAAATACTGTATCAATATGAGCTCCGTACACAGGATGCTTATTGCCTTTTGTTACCTGACAAGGCCAGATTACATTGCCGGCACTATCTATATAAGATTCTGATGCTCCCAGTTTATGAAGATAGGTCAAAATCCAATTGGCTTTGGCCTGTTCTGAACCTGTCGGTGACGGCAGACTGCAGATTGTTGTCAATAGTTCTATGAGATGGCGTTCATTTGTCCTGGCAAAACGGTCTATCTGTTGTGTGACAGATGTATTCATTAAGATTCCCCCTTTTGGCTATCATACCATGCTTATTATACACCACGGATGGGGAATGGTATATGGATATATTTTGCAATTTCATATTGCGAAAACAACTAAAAATATTATGATTATATATGAAAATATATAATCAATTAAAAAAATAATACGTTTAACCCATTGACATTTTAAGACATGCGGTGTATCATTCAAACATACCTAAACAAATTCAAAGACAGGAAGATGCAATGGCGCATAGTAAAATGTGTCATTGCTCTTTTTTTTAGGTAACCTGCTGATCTGGTGCATACAGACCGACATGTGTTGTATTTAGGGGGGATTATTATGGGGAAGTACATCTTAAAACGAGTGCTTATTTCTATCCCGGTTTTGTTTCTCATATCCATCGGCGCATTTATCCTGGTTCATCTGACACCGGGGGATCCGGCCGACATGTATATTTCACCGGATATGACGGCAGCCCAGGTGGAGATGACACAAGCCGCTCTGGGACTGGACAGGCCCTTATTTATCCAGTATGTAGACTGGATGGCTAATTTCCTGACTGGGAATATGGGATTTTCCTTTGCAGACCGCCAGCCTGTACTGGATATCATTTCTCAGCGCCTGGGACCAACACTGCTTCTCATGAGTATCAGCCTGATTGTAGCTTATGCGACGGCTATTCCACTAGGGATCATAGCTACCCTTCATAAAAACTCGAAACTGGACCGGGCTATCATCGGCTGGACATTCTTCAATGTTTCCTTTCCGCCGTTCTTCCTGGGACTGGCTTTGATTTACATCTTTGCTGTTGAACTGGATCTGCTCCCGACGGGCGGCATGGAAGTCCTCGGGATGGAAAATGATGGCATCGACCTGGCGGAACATCTGGTTCTTCCCGTCATCGTTATGGCGTCGCAGTTTTCTGCAAATATGATCCGGTACGTACGGGCCAGCGTCCTGGAGGTGCTGGGTCAGAATTATATCCGCACAGCCTTGGCAAAAGGACTTAAGTGGCGTCAGATTTTACGGTTCCATGTACTGCGCAACTCTCTGATACCTATCGTTACGGTCATTGGGACCGACCTGCCGAAAGTTATTGGCGGCGCAGTCATCACCGAACAGATTTTTCAGTGGCCCGGTATTGGATCACTTACCGTAGCAGCCATTAATTCCCGGGACTATCCCGTACTCATGGCAATTGTTATTTTGTCGGCAATCGCCGTTCTCATTGCGAATCTGACCGTTGATATTGCCTATGCGGCTATTGATCCACGTATCAAGTATAGTAAATAGGGGATTTGAAAAGGGGGGACAGGAATGGAAGCAAATAAATTTGTTTTGGTACATCAAAACAGTATCGGTGCTTCATTCGGACTGAATGCCCTGAGTGGCAAAAAAGAAAAGGAAAAAGAAGAAGTTCCTGAATCATGGGGAAAAATCACATGGCGCCGGTTCTGTAAAAACAAAGTGGCTGTATGGAGCCTGGTTCTCTTTGGAGCGATTATCCTGATGGCCATCCTGGCACCACTAATCTCGCCATTTGATCCGGTACAGACGACGGGAGCTTTTGACGAAGGCCCGTCAGCTGCTCATCTGTTGGGGACAGACGATGTCGGACGTGATGTGCTGAGCCGCCTCATATATGGTTCACGGGTTTCCTTGATTGTCGGTATCGGATCGGTTGTCATCTATGCGGCAATCGGTATTACACTGGGATTGCTTTCCGGATACTTTGGCGGAATGATAGATAGTCTGATCATGCGCATTACCGAAGTGTTCATGGCCTATCCTCAATTTATGATTATTCTGGTCATCGTCAGTCTGATTGGCCCGAATATGATGACTGTCATGCTGGTCATGGGCTTTATGGGATGGCCTCCTATCTGCCGTCTGGTGCGCGGCGAAGTTCTCAGCATCAAGACACAGGATTATATCTCGGCCGCTATCGTTACGGGCTATTCGCCTTTTACGATTGTTTTTAAACATATTCTGCCAAATGTTCTTTCTCCGATTCTGGTCAATTGCACATTCGGTATTGCCAATGCCATCCTGACCGAAGCATCACTGAGTTTCCTGGGGATGGGCGTGCAACCACCGGCAGCCAGCTGGGGCAATATGTTGACCAGTGCCCAGTCTATTATGATTTTATCAGCTGAACCGTGGCGCTGGATTCCACCGGGAATTGCGATTCTCATTGCAGTACTGACGATTAACTTCCTCGGTGATGGTCTGAATGAAGCCATAGACGGCGATTCCAAATAAGTAAAAAGGGGACAGGATCGCTGACTATATATTTTAAGAAAAGAGGGGTTATTATGGGCTTATTATCATGGATACGCAAAAGAAAAGGTCTGGCATTAGCTGTTTGTCTGGCACTGAGTGTTACCATGCTGGCAGGCTGCGGCGGAGGCAGCAAAGGTGGCGGTAGCAGTGCCGGCAAAAAAGAAGCACTGACGATCGGTATGTTTAATGCACCCGATTCGTTTAACCCGCTGTTCAATCCTGGCATTGCCGGTCAGTTTACAATCCGTTTTATGTATGATACGCTCCTGGGCATGCCGGAAATCAACAAGTTTACACCGCAGCTGGCTAACAGCATTGATACGACGGATAATCAGAACTTTACCATTAAACTGAATGAAAAGGCAAAATGGACGGATGGTAAACCTGTTACGGCAGATGATGTTGTCTTTACGTTCAACCTCATTGCCAATCCGAAAGTAGAAACGACTAAAGGAAGCTATATTAACATGCTGGAAGGGACAGACAGTGTAGGCAAGAGACCGGACGGTACTCCCATTCCGGATCTGGTGGCTGTCGATGAACATACGGTTACATTCCGTACGAAGAAACCGATAGATCCGAATTACCTGAAGAGCATGCTTGGCTTTGAAGTCTATATCGTTCCCAAACATGTCTTTGAAAAAATCGATCCGGCAAACATCTCCAATTCCGATGCCGTTACCAAACCGACTGTTACCAGCGGCACGTATAAATTCGTTTCCTATAAGACGAATGATCATGTTGAGCTGGCAGCAAACGAAGATTATTACAAGGGTTCTCCTAAGCTGAAAAAGGTATTCATCCGCATCATGAATGGGACCAACCTCGTGACAGAATTAAAATCCGGTAACGTGCAGCTGGCTGCTTCGGGTGGTATTGGTTCTGTACCGGTTAAGGATCTGGATGTCCTGAAGAAAGACAGCAAACTGATTGTCAAGGCTGTTCCTTCACTGAACACGCAGTATCTGGAAGTCAATAACAGCAATCCGGCATTCAATGTTAAGTTCCGCCGTGCCGTTACGATGGCTATCGACCGTCAGAAAATCTGTGATGAACTGTACAAGGGCACAGCCCAGATTGTACCAACTGTTTACACAAAAGTCAGCCCTGTATATGATGAAAGCGTAAAACCGCTGCCATATGATCCGGAAGCCGCTAAGAAAGAACTGGCAGAATCGGGCTTCGATACATCGAAAGAAATTACACTCCAGGTACCGATTGGAAATGTATTGCGTGAACAATCAGCAGATTTGATCCAGCAGAATCTGCAGGCTATCGGTCTCAATGTTAAACAGCAGAAACTGGATTTCCCGACCGTTCTTGGTAATGCCAAGAAAGGCGATTATGAAATGATGCTTCTGGGCTATGGCCTTACGCCAGATCCGGATTACAGCAACTACTTCGTACCAGGCGGCAGCAATAACTTCTGCCAGGCTGATGATCCGAAACTGACGGAGATGATGAACAACGCAGCATCTTTACCTGATGCGGAAGCACGCAAAGCAGCTTACAAAGAAATTCAGGCATATATGCGCGATAATCAGTTCGTTACCAGCTTGTACGAAACCGATCAGATTAACGTACAGAGCAAAAATCTCGTCGGTGGAATTAAGGATTTCTGGGAAGGTTCTCTGGATGACCTCTATCAGTGGCATTTTGAATAAACGGGCGCTGTAATTGCAGATTGACACAGCGTGCTCCGTAAAGGTTATACATCCTGCGTCTGCTGCTGGTGCTGCAGACGCAGCGGTGTATGAGAAAGGATGAACAGCAATGACAACAGATACAATATTAAAAGTAAACAATTTACATGTATCGTTTCGGACGCTGGACGGCATCGTAGACGCTGTGCGCGGTGTTACCTTTAATCTGAAACGTGGTGAAACATTGGCAATTGTCGGTGAATCCGGCTCTGGTAAATCGGTCTCTATGAAGGCAATCAACCGGGTGCTGCCGCGAAAGAATACCATATTTGGCAAAGAAGGTGAAATCATTTACGAGGGGAAAAATCTCCTTACTTTACCAGAAGAAGAAATGGAATCGGTTCGCGGCCGTAAAATAGCCATGATATTTCAGGACCCTATGACATCTCTCAATCCGACTATGACCGTGGGGCGGCAGATTGCTGAATCCATCCTGACTCATGAAGATATTTCGAAGGCAGACGCCATGAAAGAAGCCATAAAGCTTATGGGTCTTGTTGGAATCCGCAATCCTGAAGAAAGCAGCCGGAACTATCCCCATCAGTTTTCCGGTGGCATGCGTCAGCGTGTCATGATTGCCTTGTCCCTGGCGTGTAAACCCGATATTCTGATTGCAGATGAACCGACAACGGCACTGGATGTTACCATCCAGTCACAGATCCTGGATTTAATTGATGATTTAAAAGTAAAACTGAATATGTCCGTCATCTTTATTACCCATGATTTAGGTGTCGTAGCCCATGTAGCAGACCGGGTCGCCGTCATGTATGCCGGTAAAATCATTGAAATCGGCACGGCAGAAGAAATATTCTATAATCCTCAGCATCCGTATACGTGGGGACTCATTTGTTCCATGCCGACGCTGGATACAACGGATGATCATCTCTACAGTATCCCGGGAGCACCGCCTAACATGCTGCACATGCCGAAAGGAGACGCCTTTGCTCCTCGTAACGCCTATGCACTG
This sequence comes from Megasphaera sp. UBA4382, assembly GCF_002391155.1. NCBI lineage: Bacteria > Bacillati > Bacillota > Negativicutes > Veillonellales > Veillonellaceae > Megasphaera > Megasphaera sp. UBA4382. The sequence goes on from NZ_DGRS01000011.1 coordinate 6,882, forward strand.
GCTATTGATTACGAAAAAGAACCTCCGTTCTTCAAAGTCAGTGATACTCATTATGCGGCGACATGGCTGCTTCATCCACAGGCTCCATCAGTTACACCTCCGGCAGAAATTGTACGGCGGCAGCAGATTTTTAATTCTTTCATGAAACAGGAAGATGGGGGGAATGATTATGCATATCGTCACGCCGGCAGCGGCGCTCGCTGATGAAAAGCCGATTTTATCAGTACGGAACTTACATAAAATATATAATGAAGGCAAGAAGAATGAAGTTCGTGCTGTAGATGATATTTCCTTTTCTATTTATCCCGGTGAAACCTTTGGTCTTGTCGGAGAATCAGGCAGCGGCAAATCTACGACAGGCCGCACGGTCATTAAACTGGAAGAACTGACATCCGGGACTGTCATGTATAAAGGAAAAGACATTACTAAAATCCGTAGCAGCTCTGAAATGATGGCATTCCGTAAATCAATGCAGATGATTTTCCAGGATCCCTTTGCTTCTCTCAATCCCCGTATTCCCATAAAAAATATTATAGGGGATGCGCTCCGGGTACATCATATCTGCAAAACCGATAAAGAAGTTCACAATAAGGTAAATGAAATGCTGGATATTGTAGGGATTAACCGTTCCTATGCCAACCGGTATCCAACGGAATTTTCCGGAGGCCAGTGCCAGCGTATCGGTATTGCCCGGGCTTTGTGCGTACAGCCGGATTTTATTATTGCCGATGAATGTTTGTCTGCACTGGATGTATCGATACAGGCTCAGATTGTCAATCTGCTGATCAATCTTCGTAAAGAACGGAAAATGACCTATTTATTTATTGCTCATGATCTTGCTATGGTTAAATATATCAGTGACCGTATTGGTGTCATGAAAAATGGCAAGCTTCTTGAACTGGCACCGGCAGATGAATTGTATCGTCATCCTATTCATCCGTATACGATTTCGCTTCTTTCTGCTTCACCGCTCACGGATTTACAGCAGGAACGCAAACGTCATCGTATTGATTATGACCCATCTGTCCAGGAATATGCGCCGGAAGTGAAGGCGGCCATGTATGAAATCACGCCGGGTCATTTCGTATATTGTTCATACGATGAAATCAATACATATAAACAAGCCGCTTGTTAAGGTATAAAATAGCATATATTGGGTAACCAGGGCATTGCATACTGGATTTGACCGTATGCAATGCCCTAGTTTGTCATACGTGCCGTATGATGAGAAAAACGGTCCTCTCGGGCCTTTTTTTGGTTCATTAAAATGTGATGAGAATATCATTAAAAACATCTGAGATTATGAGATGAAAATTAAAATATCATAAGAAGTATATTAAAATCGACACATGCAGGAGATTGCGTGCTATGCTGAGAAAAGAACGGGAAGAAAGGAAGGAAAGAAAATGTCTGAATGGACTTATCATAGTGGGATGCCTGTACAGCCGTTTGTCAATACAATGCTGACACAGGCTGTACAGATGGGAGCAAGTGATATACATATTGAGCCGATGGATAAACAAGTGCGGGTCCGTTTTCGTATCGATGGCATACTTCAGACCGTAGGACATCTGGAAACAACACTTCTTCCCCAGGTTTCAGCACGCATCAAAGTCATGAGCCATATGGACATTGCCAATACGCGCCTGCCGATGGATGGGCGGTGTGTCTGGAAAGGAAATCATCATATTTTGGATGTACGGGTCAGCACAATGCCCACCGTGCGGGGAGAAAAAATTGTTCTTCGCCTGTTTACGGATCATCAGCCATTTTGTCTGGATGAACTAATCCCATATATGCCGTCGAGACAGCTTTTGCGGCAAATTGTCCATGGCAGTCAGGGTTTATTTCTCATTTGCGGCCCGACAGGGAGCGGTAAAACGACGACGTTATATGCATTGCTCCGGGAACTGGATAGTCCTGAAATAAGCATTGCTACGCTGGAAGACCCGGTGGAACTCCGGGTCGATGGATTTTGCCAGAGCCAGATTCATGAAAAAGGCGGGTTGGCTTTTCAAAACGGCCTTCGCGCATTGTTGCGCCAGGACCCGGATATACTGGTTATTGGAGAAATCAGGGATGCAGAGACGGCTGGCATTGCGCTGCAGGCAGCTCTGACAGGACATCGCGTTTTTAGTACGCTCCATACGGCACGGGTCGTCGATGTACCGCTGCGCCTGCTGGATATGGGACTGGAACCGTTCCTGGTAGCTGAAGCACTATCCGGTATGGCATCTCAACGGCTGGCGAGATATCGTACAAAAGACGGGTATCATGGCCGTTTCTGCCTGTGCGAAGTTGTCCATTCCGGCGCTGCTCTGAGGCAGGCTGTACAGAAACGAAGCGAAAGAAAAAAACTATTGGAAGCCGCTTCACAGGATCAGGCTGTTTTTATGAAAGAATGCATCAGCCATGCTCTCCGGGAAGGGCTGACAGATAAACCGGAAATCCGCCGTGTCTATGATGAGGGGGAAGACGATGACTATTAATGACGTAATTGCGATGGCTATCATAAAAAAGGCAACGGATATACACCTACAGGAGGGCCATCCGGTAATGTTGCGCATTGGGATGGAACTTACCTCTTTACAGAACTGGTTTGTTACAAAAGAGGAACTCCGGTGCTGGCTGCTGGCCCAGGGCTGGAACAATAGGACTGGTGATTCCCTGTCTGCCGAATGGGACGAAAAGGTGAGGCTCCGGATACAGCTTTGTCAGGCATATGGGGGATTTTATGCAGACATCCGCATATTATATCCTTTATCATCACTGCCGGCGGACGGGGATGAAAAATTACTGCAAAGACTGGCTTGCTGTTCTGATGGACTCATCCTGATCTGCGGGCCGACAGGATGTGGGAAGACGACTGCCTTGTGGCGGATGATCCAATATCTGAATGACCATAAAAAATATCATATCATTACTTTGGAAGATCCCATTGAAATCATTTTGGAAGAAGGTGGTTCTCTCATTACCCAGCGGGAATTGCACTGTCATTTTACCAGTTTTTCCCAGGCTGTCTGTCAGGCTCTGCGTCAGGATCCGGATGTAATCCTTATTGGAGAAATGCGTGATCAGGAGACTATGGATGCCGCACTGACTGCGGCTGAGACTGGCCACCTTGTGCTTTCTACGCTCCATACCCGGTCTGCTGCTCAGGCGATAACCCGTTTTGTCGGAGCCTATCCGGGAAGCCGGCAGGAGGAAATCCGCTACCGCCTGTCCCAGGTTTTACAGGCTATACTGGCCCAGCAGCGATTATGCCGCCAGCAGGATACCTGTATAGTGAGAGAAGTTTTGTTGCGGACCCATGCCGTATCCCAGCTGATCCGGACTGGCCGGGAGCATCAGCTCCCCTCGCTTATGCAGATGGGAGCCGCTATGGGAATGCGTACAATGGAACAGGCTTGTCAGGGCAGAATATGATGAAACAGATACATTATAAGGTGACGGCCAGACATTCTTCAGGCAGTGTTGTGACACGCTTTTTACATGCCCCCTCCAGAAATGCTGTATACAAGATGATGAAACAAGGGCAGTGGCAGGTTCTTCACATCGAAGAAATACCGCAACAACATGTAACATTGCCGTGGCGTATCCGAAAGATGAAATCACGGGAACTGGGATCATTTTTTAAAGAACTGGCAGAGATGACTAAGGCGGGTATCCCTTTTTTGGATAGCTGGCGCCTGCTGGTAAGACCATTACCACGAGGAAAGAAAAAAGATGCGTTGATAAAGATAGGAGATGACATAGAAAATGGCTCCAGACCATCTGTTGCTTTGGAATCATCCCGGCTTTTTCCAAAAATGACCTGCTGCTTGTTGAAGGCCGGTGAGCATTCGGGAAATATGGAATCTGTTTTATCTATTTTAGGAAATTATTATCAGGATGCAGATCGTCAAAGACAGCAGCTGATACAAGCTATGATATATCCGGGATTTCTTCTTGCAGGTACTATCCTGCTCCTTGCAGGAGCTGTTTTTTATATCCTGCCCGTTTTTGCAACCATGTTTGCATCCATGAATGTACCATTACCCGTTTTGACGAGAGGCCTTATTGGCATGAAGGATTTATGCTGCTATCATGGATTGTCTTTACTGGGCATATTTCTATTGCTGGCTGCAGTCGGAGTATATGGGTATAAAAAAAGGCAGGCCCGATTGTATATTACGGCCTGTATGATGCGGATTCCCCTGTGGAGACGGATGTATCTGGCGTGGTGCTGGCAGCGTTTCAGCCGGATCATGGCTATGCAGCTTGCCAGCGGCATTCCCGTACTTTCTGCCATACAGGATGCTGCAAATGCCACTAACGAGATCTGGTTCCAAAAGAAAATGGAATACTGCAGCAACTGGGTGCGGTCCGGTCATTCGTTTCTGGAAGCGATACAGCATGAAAACATAGCCACTCCCTTTTTGGAAGCTATGATTCTTGTAGGGGAGAGCACGGGTAATTATGATACGGCATTTTCGCGGATTGCTTCATATTATGACTGGCAGATTTCCCGCTGGTCCCAGCGGATATGCCAGTTACTGGAACCGTTGACTATGGCTTTTATGGGACTGATGATTGGTTTGGTCGTTTTGGCTTTACTGCTACCGCTCCTGGATGCGGCAGCGGCTATTATATGAGTTACTGAGAGGAGTGTTGATTATGTATTCTATGGCAAAAAAATGGTGGCATCCCGTTCGCAACGGTTTTTCCCTTCTGGAGATGCTGATTGTAGTTTCTATTATACTGGTTATTGCAACGATGGCTGTTCCTAAATTCAGCTCAGCCGGCGATAAAGCCAATAAAGCGAAAATACAGGCTGACCTGAGAACCATCAGCAATGCGGCTGCCGTGTATCAGTTTGATACAGGCGCGTATCCTGATACGGTCGAGACGCTGGCTGAAAAAGAATATCTTGAATTTGTTCCGAAACCGCCTACAGGAGCTGAAAAGTACAGCATTGCCGATGGAGTAGTACGGGTCACCCTTAATGGAGTTACCTATACATCGAGAAATCCAGAAGGTACAAATAATGAGTAATAAGAACGTATTACATGGAAAAGGGACATGGTGATAGTGATGATAGACAGTCTTGATCTGTGTTCTTTCCCGGTGATTTGTTGGTTGGGGATTGTGGCAGGTTGTTCATTGCTGATTGTCTATACGGATATACGTTATTATTGGATTCCCGACAGGATTGTTCTGGTCATGGCAGCGGGCAATGGAGCCGCCTGCCTGTTTCGGCTGGTGCAGCCAGACTGGATTCTCAGTCTGGCCTGCCTGGCCGGGTTAGGAATAGCGGCTTTCGTCCTGCCTGGCAGTATTGGCTGGGGAGATATTAAATTAATCGGAGCTCTTTCTCTGGGCAGTTCAGGTATGGTGTTGTACAGCACTCTCTGTGTTGCTTTTGGTACGGCATTGGCTGGTGCTGTCATGTATTGGATTGTATATCGCGAAAAGGTCATCCCCTTTGCCCCGTTTCTCATAAGTGGTTGGTGGTTGTCTTTCTTTTTTGCAGGAGAATGGATTGCATGGGCCGGGTTACTGATGTGAAGCAAAATGGTGGATTTTTGTTACTTGAATTATGTCTGGTTGTGTCGATCATACTTATTCTTATCAGCGCATCGGCCGTTCCAGCAGGGAATTATGTAGAAAATCAGCACCTCGATGGATTGATACGGGAAATGGCATGGGACCTGGCCTCGGTTCGTCAGCATGCTGTGGGCAATAATAGCGGTGACCCGGCCTGGCGGCTTTCGGTGCGACAGAAGGAGTATGTTGTTTTGGAAGGAACCAGGATTGTAAAACGACGGGCTTATGAGAACGGCATAAAATTACGCAGCTCATCATACCGGAAAGATTTTTATTTTGATGAACAGGGCAGGCCTAAAGGAAATCAGATGGTAGTTATATTACAAGGAAGGGGAGGCCATGAAAAGAAAATCATTGTTGCTGCCCAGACCGGGCGCATCCGGATGGTATAACAGAGGTTTCCTGTTGCTGGATAGTATGGCTGCCGTTTTCTTTGTGTTGACCTTGATTGTGCCATCCGTTTTTATGATGCAGGAGACGATGCGTATATATGCCCGGTCACGTACGTGGCGACAGGAAGCCAGTATAGCCAGAAATGAAATGGAATATCAGAAAATTAAAAGAAATGGAATGGAAGATAGGACATACTGGATACGGGGAAAGCCATATTACGTACATTGTGCGAAGTCCATGTGGCATTCCGGATGTGTGAAATACGATGTGGAGGTACGGGCAGATGGAGAAAAACCTTTTCACTGCATGCGTCTTGGACGGGAGAATATGCCATAGGAAGAATGGATTTATACTGCTGGAGATGGTGTTGGCGTCCTCTTTAACAGCCTTGATTGTACTGGCGATGCTTCCGGCAGCGGTACAGTCTGTCCGCATGTATGAATATAGTTGTTCCTGGCAGGAAACGGCTTTGCAGGGAATACACCTGGAAGATACGCTGACCGTATCACTGGCTTCAGCTTCTTCTCTGCGCGTGACTGATTCATCTGTACGATTTCTTACGGACAAGAACCTGCGCAGCGGCTTTTTAATACGACAGGGAGTCATATATAAATGTCTTGATGATGGTACTGTTCAGCCTGTAACCGGAACGGGAGAAACAGGACGGAACAAGATTATCGTGGAACCGTTGGAACCGGGATGCCCCTTTTTTTCCCAGGAAGATGGATGTGTCCGCGCAGCGATGAATCTCAAACATGAAGCAGGATGTACCTGGCGGTGTGATTTATGGATATATCCTGGAACCGGAATTACTCATGAAACGTCGTAATGGTTTTATTATGCTTTTTGCGCTGTGGACAGGGCTGATCATCTTCAGTTTTTCTTTGGCTGCAGCTGTATTGGCGCATCAATATGAAAAACAAATAGTAATGTACAGATATTCCATCGAAGCCGTATATCTGGCAGAGAGTGCATTGCTTATGGGACAGTTACAGTGCGAGAGTGAAGGAGAATCGGATCTCCCGGAAAAATGGGAGCAGGAGTTTTCCGAACTAGCTGAAAAATCAGGCCCAGGTAGAAAAATAAAAGTAGTACGCACACTGAAGCAGACTGGACAAGGAGAAGTGACAGGGACATTGCGTGGAATTGCCTGTGTCGGGCCGGATGGTGTACAACGGACGCGGGCACTTTCTTTTAATGCGATATATGATGCTTCCTGTCAGAGATGGACATTCACTTTTTATGATTATAGGATATAAGAGGTACTGATATATGGGAAATTGGGCACGAAAGGAAGCTGTGTTCTGGCTTTCTCCGTATGCAATACATATTATCAAAAAAGAGTATGATTGGCTGAGGCGGTGCCGTATGGTTCTGGGAGATACTTATGCGGACATTCCTGATAGGAAATGGTTGGAAAAAAGAGATATTCTTCAATCTGTTTTGCAACGTATCCTGGACGTATATGACCTTTATGGCTGGTCTTTATCTTTCGTATTAAGCGGACCTCAGGTTTTATGGAAGATTTGTGAACTGCCGGCAGAAAACAATGAAGAAGGAAGAGAAGCGGCTCTCTGGGCAGAACCATTGGCTGGAAAAGAATCGGATTACGCTTTTGATATCTGCCGCATAAGTAAAAAAGATGGGCAGGATATGTATCAGTGGATTCTGGGGGCCTATTCCCGGTTTAGTGTGGAAATATGTTATAAGACTGCCCATGATGCGGGACTTCTTATTAAAAATATAATGCTGCTTCCCGCTCTTATCAGCAATCAATATGCCGGTACAGACGGTACATTGTTTCTGCAGGAGAATAAAGATCTGCATATCATGGAAATAAAGAATGGCATAGTGGTGTCTTATGCATTTCAGCAAGGAGCTATCAAATCAGCTGATTGTACAGAGTGGTTTCATATGACTGTGAAGGAATCAGCTACGCAAAACTTGTGCCAGCCAGTATGGAAGAAAAAAACGGAACAATTTCAGCGTAAATGGCATATTCAAGGGCCTCCGTTCTTATTAGGAAACATATAGATGAAAATTGAAATTAATTTATTGCCCGCATCGGAAAAAGCCGGTGACAGAAGGAAGGATGTTTTGTATAGAATCCTTCTTTTTTCTGCTATTGCCGGGATTCTGGCTGCCTGGATAATGAGTTTTCTGTATATTTATGAAATTCAGACGATGAAACAAAGATTCGAACAGTCTTTGCAACCGGTACAGTCGGAAATACAGGCCCACAATATAAAGATGAAAAAAAGAAAGGAAATAGTACAACTATTGCAGTATAAAGGAGAGTCGTATTGGCCGGCTATGCTGGTCTGCCTGGCCGATACTAAGCCGGCAGACATAACAGTAAAAAAAATTGCGGCAGAACGGGATAATTTGCAGATAGAAATTTCCAGCCGGCAACAGTCTGCCCTGCAGGAGTGGAAAGAAAAACTGCAGAAATCGTCGTGGGTTTCCAAAGCATATATACGAAAATGGCAAAAGAAAGGAAGAGAAAATACTGCAGAACTGCATATTGTATTACATCATGAAGATAAACCCGTGTCTCAAAAAGATGAATAACCAGAAAATAAAGAAGATAGTTACCGGAGTGCTCTGGGTCATTCTTCTGTTATCGGGATGGTTCAGTTTTACGTTATGTCATACACGCGATGAATGGCATAGAGCCATACAGTCACTGGAAGAAAATGGTATGCGCTTGTCTGCTATGCCAACCATTAATACAAATATATTTCTGTCGGACCGTGAAGTTTCGCTATGGGAAGCGACTGCCAGGGAAACACAGATGCAGCTTTTATCTATTCAGGAGGAGAGCAATGCATTAGGGCGATATCGGATAGAATTACACGGGTATTTTCACAATCTCATATATTTTATGAATCATCTGTCGATGAATCATCCACTGTGCCATATAGAGGTACAATGTATAGAACCGATAGAAAAAGGGCTATATATACGAATGATGCTAACGGAAAGAGCAGATACACGTAAAATAAAAACATGATGCAGAGACCATATGTGTTATTACATACGCATGTCCGTATCGACGAGGTACTCCTGAATCAATTCAAAAAAGGCCTTTAACGCCGGAGAAATCCATTTGTTTGTTTTGTGAATCATCAATGTTTTGATATGATAATCCGGACCGCCCCAGGGCAGGCGTATGAGAGATTGTGCCTGAAGTTCATCCTGAACGGCCATGGCTGGCATGTAGGTAATTCCTAAATTACTGGCTACGAGCTTTTTGATGGCAAATATGCTCTCTACTTCCAGTACCTGGGCTGGCAGAACATGGTACTGGGCAAGAGTGTTTTCAAAAGCCGTGCGGTAACTGCATCCTTTTTCTGCCAAAATTAGTGTCTGGCCGGAAAGGTCGCTGATTTGTACCGTATTTCGTAATGCAAAAGGGTGCTGTGGAGCAGCCAGAAGATACATCGGTTCATCAAATAAAATCCGGACGGTGCAGGAAGCATCCTGTATATTCTGTCCCAGAAGAAAGGCGACATCAATACGGCCTTCACGAAGTGCCTGATAAAGAAGGTCCCAGGAACCGAACTGCAGGCGCAAATCGACGTGGGGGTAGCGGATATGAAACTCTTTTAGCACGCTGGTAAGTCTCGTAATGCCGACAGATTCCATTGTACCAATAGTGACAGTTCCGCTCAGGCTGGTTTCGTTGACAATGCTTTCCCGGGCAGTTTGGGCGAGTTCTAGTATCTGTTCGGCATAGGGGAGCAGTTTTTGTCCCTGATCTGTCAATATAATGTGGTGTGGAAGCCGTTCAAAAAGATGGGTTCCCAGTTCCTGTTCCAGCTGCTGTATCTGTCCGGTAATCGTAGATTGGGCATAGCCTGTTTTCTGTGCTGCTTTCGAAAAGCTACCCAGGTGGGCGATGGCAGTAAACGTTTTTAATTGGCGTAATTCCATTCCGGTTCCTCCTTTTTGCGTTCGGAATTTCCGATACGATTGTTCATATATTTCAATTTTACGGATAGATCTTTTAATGATAGTATAATACTTGAAAAGAGGAAATAAAAGGCCGGTCTTAATATAGAGAATGGGACAAATTGTATTGTGATACAGGGGAAAGGAGCGTTCTATTATGACTATCCAGATGACACAGAAACTGCTTGCTCTGACCGGCGTTTTGTTGATACTTTTTATGATTATCAGTAATTTATAACAATGTACATTGCCCGCTCATATATCAGCCCAAATATATGATATCTCCCACAAACAACGGCAGGAACTGCTTTGATGCGGTTCCTGTTGTTGTTTGTGGAAAGATGTGTCTGACATAATGGATGTTTAGATGAAGGAATATAGGGAAAGTACAGGATTGGAATGACTGGCAATCATGACGGATGAAAGTGTATGACTGCGGTTATGGACTTTTTCCTTAAGAACTGTTAAGATAGACAGCATCAGCTTTAAGCACATTACATTTGTTTACAGGCGGAGGAAATATGCATTATGATGATACAAAAAGCAATCCTGCATATTCTGGACTTTAACACGAATATGTGTATTTTGTCACAGAAAGACCTTGATTTTTCCAGCGATGTCGTGTACGAATATGTAGATAAACGGATTGAACGACTACTGAAAGATGCCGGACAGCAGACAGGTATTTTTTATGCTACCAGTTCATTCCATCATGTATTACAGCAGCTTCAGATGGAAGAAATGACCTTTGATGATGCGGCAGCAGTTATTGCAAAAAAAACGTATGATATACTGTCTCATTGTGATGAAATGGAGTCGACGGATCTTCTCGTCGTCGATTTTACTGACGATGATGGCGTGCGGACACTGGCTGTGCTGATGCTGGAAAACAAAACGGCATACACTCATCAGGTACTGGATGAGGAAGGAAATGTGTACAATAAACTTATTAAGCATTATGCTATTTTACCGGGGACCAGCCAGAAAATAGAAGCCTATGCCTTAATACGGTTTGATGACTTTTCTATCCGTTTTATAGATAAGAAGCGAAAATGCAATGGGGAGGATATTTATATATTACCCGACCGGCTTTTACAGTGTACATCACAGATATCTGGCAGAGATGCTGTAAAAATAATCAATAAAATAGCTGCTGAAGTAGCAGAAGACCATGGCGGCAGCAGTGTTGAAGCATTATCTAAAGCAAAGAATTACCTGGCAGATCATGCAGAAACATCCGTTTCCTTGTCACCAAAAGAATTGGGTTCTGCTGTCTTTTCAGATAACAAAGAAATGCAAAGTCAGTTTGAAGAGAAAATACAAGAAGCACAACTGCCCGATAATATTTCTGTTCAACAGGATTTTGCCCGGAAAACTGGAAAAACTCATAAAATAAAGACAGATACAGGAATAGAAATCACTTTTCCATCGGAATATATTGATAATTCTGACTATATACAATTCATCAATAATCCCGATGGTACTTTATCTATTGAATTAAAAAATATTGCCAAGATTGTAAATAAATAAAAAACAGCCCATATCCAGCTGCATAAACTGGGTATGGGCTGTTTCCTTATGGGGATACTGTCAGGAATTAACTGGCCAGGACACTGTAAAATGTATACAGACAGACGAAATAAAGCATGCAAAAAATAAGACGGCGGAATAATCGGGGCGATACATGTTTCAGGAGTTTTTGTCCCAGTAGAATTCCCAGAACCAGTGCCGGTATCATATACACCGACTCATATACGGCAGGTGTAAAATCGATGCCATTAGCGATGAAAAAGGATATAGAGATGAACCCGCTCACAAAGAAAAAGAGAACACTTGTACCGCGCAGTTGCTGAGGCGTAAAATCTGCATAGGCAAAATACATAATCAGAGGTGGACCGGCCATCCCTGTTGTGACTCCGGAAAGGCCGGAAAGAAAGCCTGTCAGAATATCATTACGCTGACACTGACGGAAATGGTAGTGTGAAAACTGCATAGCCAGCAAAGAAATAAAAATGACGGATCCTACGAGAATTTTTAACTGGATGCTGGAAAAATGATGATAAATGAGCAGTCCCGGAGGCTGGGCAAGCATATATCCAATAATAATAACGGCAACAACTCGTGTGCGGGCTTCCCGGAATACAAAAGGAAGCTGCACAATATTTGTGCACATGGCTACGACAAACATGATGAGTACGGTCAGTTTGGGGTCATAAAAAATCATTAATAAGGGGGCTGCAATAATGACCAGGCCAAAACCGGTAATGGCCTGCATGAGGGCCGCCAGAAATATGACAAACGCTGGCATCAAATGGGCCGTTATAAGAGAGAGATCCAATAAATCACTTCCTTTTCCGGAGTAGTTCTATAACAATGGTAGCATAGCAGAAACAAAGTATCAATGTAAAAAAGACTGCCTATGAATTTTCATCATACGCAGTCTTTGATATAAAAGGATAGTCAATCGTGATAGAGCTTATTGATCCGAACCCCTAAAAACGCAGCCAGGACAGCTTTGGCAATATCTCCGGGAATGAATGGGAATACGGCCATAACACAAGCCTGCCAGAATGTTACCTGCAGTACCAGCATCATGGAAATGACGCCACCTAAATAGGTAATAGGGATTCCTACGGTGATGGCTGCAAGAGAATAACGGACAAAGGAGTTATTACGGCCTTTTAAAAGACTGACAATGGGATAGGCAATAGCAAAGGCGATGATGAATCCACCCGTTGGACCGAATAATCTGCCGAAACCGGCTGTTCCGCCAACAAATACGGGTAGACCAGCGCTTCCCAGAAGAATCCAGACGAGCATGACAATAAGTGTTTGTTTCGGCTTTAATATGAATGCAGTCAGATTCATGACTACTGTGAGAGCCGTAATCATCGCAGTAGTAAAAGGCAGGGGAATGGAAATATAAGCAGAAACGCAGCACAAAGCTACGCAGATAGACATTTTGGTTACCGTGCGAATGGAATAATCCGCATGTAAAACTGCTTCACGAGTTGTCATAATGAATCACCTTTCTGTCATGTAAAATGGATACAGACAGCATTATAGCGCCTTTTTATAAAATAGTCAACTTATATGATTATTAATAGGTTAACAATAATAAGGGAGCAAAGACGTAATTACAGCCAGATTTCGACAACTGAAAATAAAAGGAGTAAACCGAGGACGATAGAAGTAACTCGTTCATGGGCTGCAAAATAATGGCGGAAAGCAGCTCCTGCCAGTGCCCAAAGCACATTAGACACAGAGCATAGCAGGCACATGATGATACCCAGAAGAAGACGGGGAACAAGAGAAGTAAATGCCGGCAGGATAAAGACCATGTATCCCATGAGGAAAAAAAGCATGACTTTGATGTTTGTCAGATTGAGAACAAAACCGGAAATAAAAAGACGACTTTTTATGTTTTTTTCCTCTTTTTCTGACGTTTTTGATGGAGGTTTAACTATCTTATATGTCAGATAGAGGATATATAATGAGCCCAGTGCTTTGAAAGGGGTTTCCAATTGTGGAATCAGTTCCTGTAAGGTAGACGAACACAAGTAGGCAGCGCCATTAATGATGAAAAAACTGAAAAAAAGCCCCCAGAGAAAAGGGACAGCCCGTTTGAATCCTACTTTCTGACTGACCGATAAGGACATGAGATTATTAGGACCTGGTGTAAAAGACATGCCTATACAGTACACAAGAAATGCGGTCAGTTCCGTTATCATATAAATCACCTCGTGACAGTTGAAAATATCCATCTTATTTTCTTTCTTATTTGTCATATGAATACATTTTATCGCACATCTGTCGCATAAACAATACCTGCCATGCCGCTTTTGTTGCACTGCTTTTTTTCGGCGTGTTATAATAATGGCAGGAAAAAGGAGGATGACAGGATGGGATTTTTTGAAAAGATGTATAAAGAAGGTCCGCAGCGCACGCGGAGTGAAAAATTATATGATGATGCATTGCTTCTTATGAATGACGTAGAAAAACAGAACGAACGGCTGCCAGAAGATATACGTGAAACTGTATTGGCTGGCAATGCCTGTGATACAGTTCCTGGTGCCAGCGGCGATTTTGGCCATGATATTCATAATCCAATTCCTGTCAATGGCCCTATCGGTGAATTTTCTTATTTATCCCGGTTGCGCATGAAATCGACAGGAGGACGCGTTTTCTTTCATAAATTACGTACCATAGGGTCTGTTGATGAATTTGAGCTGACCAATGTAAGCGGCCAGTTTGCAGACCATCTATTTTTAGATCCATGGCATCGGGCCCAGAGTGGGTGGTATCCTCATAATTACTATCTGGAACGGGAAGCCGTACAACCCAGAGGCATCACGACGACCTGCCCTGATTTCCCCCGGGATTTGTATAAATTAATCAAAAAGGAAGCAAAGAGGTGGCTGTCTGTCGATGTAGCAGAGAAAGAAGCACAGTATATCCATGTAGAAGAAGCACAGGCTTCCTTGCAACGGTTTCGAAATAAAGACAATTCTGATTCATAGATAGAGAAGTGTATAGGCATGATACGAAGTTCTTTATTAGATAAGTTGATGAAACTGGCTGTCCTCGTGATTATTATCGTTGAACTGGCAGCGGTTCAATATTTTATTCCTGATTTTTATCAGACTCTGTTCCGGCTTACTCTTGACGGCAATGTAGAAGGGCTGACAGAGTACATATCTTCTTTTGGATATGGAGCCATTGCAATTACTATATTTATGATTGTACTGACTAATATGACCGGCTTGCCATCTATTCCTTTTTTAACGGTTAATGGTGTTATATTTGGCCTGCTGCCGGGCATTGTCATTTCCTGGATAGGGGAAGTATTAGGAAATATTCTGGGATTTGTCATCATGCGGACCGTGCTGAGGGATAAGGCACGCAAACTAGTGGAACGCAGCCATCTGACAGAAAAACTGGATAAGTACAGTACGATAAAGACGATAGCATTGGCCCGGGCTATACCGTATTCACCGAATCTGGTCATTACGGCAGTGGCCTCGATGAGCCGCATCAGTTTTGCCAATCATCTGGTAGCTACCATTATAGGCAAAGTCCCTTCCGTCATCGTTGAAGTATGGCTGGGGCATGACTTATTGAAATTTGGACAGTACGGTGGCCGGATCATCATATGGGCAACGCTGATTCTGACAGTTTATTATGCATACAGGCAGTATAAGAAAAGATAGAAGGGGTGCAGATGGAACGAGCTTTTGCGTTAGTACGGATGGATGAGAAGCATCCGCATTGGCAGATGGCTGTTTCCCGCAGAGGAAAGCTATATCATCGGGCAGATGATTTCCGTACAGAATTTGGCCGGGATTTTACGCGCATCATCCATTCAACTGCTTATAGCAGACTGAAACATAAGACACAGGTCTTTTTTACGACAAAAAATGATCATATTTGTACGCGTATCGAACATGTCAATCAGGTCGCTTCAGTCAGCGGGACAATCGGGCAATATTTGGGGTTGAATACGGAATTGATACAGGCTATTGCCAATGCTCACGATCTGGGACACTCTCCTTTTGGTCATCTGGGAGAACGGGTTTTACGGCAAATCAGTGAGAAAGAACTGCATGAAACATTCTGGCATGAAAAACAAGGCTTGCGTGTAGTTGATGACATTGAAACACTACTTGACCCCGAAGGAAGAACTTCTAATTTGCTTTTAACATATGCTGTGCGTGATGGTATTATCTGTCATTGCGGAGAAGTACACCAGACCGTTTTACGTCCGCGGAAAGAGGCCATTGATTTAGAATCTATTCAGCGCCCTAATGAATTTGAACCTTATACATGGGAAGGCTGTGTTGTCAAAATCGCTGATAAAATCGCTTATCTCGGACGCGATATAGAAGATGCTGTACGGCTCCATATTCTGACGGAAGATGGATATCCTTTGCAGGAGCTTAAACAAGAATTAAATGGGCATCTTCATGCTCATTTGCCGTCTGTCAGTAATACGGCTATTATGTATCCCCTTATTACCGATTTGTGCAAAGAAAGTTCTCCGGATAAGGGCCTGATCCTGTCCCAGAATCATCTTAACCTGATGCATTGCGTCATGAAATTTAATTATCAGTATATTTATCATAATAAAAGGCTGGAAGTATATCATTCCTATGCCCGCTTGATCCTTGAGTCGATTTATGGAATTTTAAAAGAATGTTATGCTGGTGAAAAGACATTGGACAATATCCGGCTTCTGCAAGAGGATTATCCTACTTTGGGAAAACATTTTTTGGAACGGATGCGAAAATTCTCCGATATAGGCCGTCATATTGCAAAAAAAGATAAATTCGGAAATAGTTTTGGTAATACAATTATCTATCATATTTCCAATTCAGAACAAGATTACCGACGGGCCTGTATTGACTATATTGCCGGTATGACTGACACGTATGCGGAGAAAATATTTGATGAACTGACTACTTTTTGACGATATCTATTTCACTCTAAATGTGATACAATAAGAATTAGCCTGCCGATGGCCTACTATGGATCATAAGAGAATAATAAATGAACAGGCAGGGAAATACCGGTTATTTTCAGGAGGATGTATTCATGAGAGAACTTCCAAAAGCAAATGAAATTTGGCTTCATTTCAAGGGTGGAAAATATCAGATCATTACCCTTGCCGAACATACGGAAACAGGTGAAAAATTTGTTATTTACAAGGCTTTATCGGGAACGATGAAAACCTATGCCCGCCCGTTGAAAGATTTCATGAGTGAAATTGATAAGGAAAAATATCCTAAGGCAGAACAAGATTACCGCTTTGTAAAAAATGCCTGAGAACGGTCTTGTGGTGACCTGGATTTTGATAAAAAAGCCCCTGACACTGACAGGCTGCAGGTACGGAAAACCAGACTTTTCGGCTTGGCTTTTGAAAAGCAGAGTGACAGGGGAAGGGGACTCTATGTGGTACTGATGGATAATAATGTAAGAAATCAGGCCATTAAACACAAACGGAGCTGCAACGAGATGAGCTTATTTGCCCATGTTGTTGCAGCTCCGTTTGCTTTAGGGGGATTGGGAAAGTGATGTAAGAAATCAAAGGGGAAACTCAGGTGTTATTTGATGTCGATTCTCTGACTGGCCTGAATCGCATCAGGATCCTGCTTAGGCAATGTAATAGTCAGAACACCGTTTTCAAAGGAAGCTTCGATGCCGTCGCGCTGGATGTTACGCACGACGAATTGACGGCTATACACAGTATTAGTACGTTCTTTACGGATAAAATGACGTTCTTCTTTTGCCGGAGCTTTGCTGCTCTTTTCAGCAACGTCACTGTTGTTGGAAATTTTCTGGTCATTAGTATTCGCTTCTGGAGATTTTTCTTCCGTTTCTTCTTTGTGTTGGGCTCCGATAGTCAGAATATCATTGGCATAGGTGATGCTGATATCCTTTTTGGTCATACCCGGTAAATCTGCTGTCAGAATATAAGCTTTTCCTGTATCTTCGATATCAACTTTTGGCAGTTTTACTTGTGTTTCTGCTGTTGGCTGGAACAGACCGTTAAAGAAATTATCAAATGTACTGTCAGGAAATGCAAAATCAGTGCTTACTGGAAATAAGTTTCTCATAATATAAAACCTCTTTTCTTAGGTGAATATGTAATAGTAATGACGATGTAGACTTTTTATCCTTTAGTTCTTTTGACCTTTAAGGCTCTAGAACCATCTACTTTCTGTCTACGCCTATAGTATATTCCTTGTTAGCCATCATGTCAATAGAGTGCTAATAAAAATTATTAAAATTTCAACAAAACTATCCATTGACAAGCTGTAGGAGTTTTGGTATACTTGCAATGTTGAAAACAAAGCAGAAGCTGTCCGCCTCTCACCTTACATGACTGAAATTGTTACTAAGGTAAAATGATGTATACTGATACAGACGGATAGCGCATGCTTTCCGTTCTTTTTTTATGGAGGTGAACGACGATTAGTAAGGAATTACGTATCAACGATCAAATCAGAGCCCGCGAAGTCCGTGTGGTAAGCGACAATAATGAACAGCTGGGAGTCATGTCCCTTCGTTCTGCCCGGCAGATTGCCGAAGAACGGCACCTTGATCTGGTGGAAGTAGCGCCTAATGGCAGACCGCCTGTATGCCGTATCATGAATTACGGCAAATATCGTTACGAACAGCAGAAACGGGAAAAAGAAGCTAAAAAGAAACAAAAAATCCTGACGTTGAAAGAAGTTAAACTTCGTCCCAATATTGAGGATCACGACTTCTATGTCAAGATGAAAGCAGCGCAGCGCTTCTTAGGGGAAGGCAGCAAAGTCAAAGTTACGATTATGTTCCGCGGCCGCGAAATGAGCCACCCGGAACTGGGCGAAAAATTATTGATGCGTTTTGCTGATGAACTGAAGGACGTTGCCCATGTAGAAAAGGAACCTAAAGTAGAAGGCAGAAACATGACCATGGTCATCGCTGTCAACAAAGCGAAGTAAGAGGAGGATATATATTATGCCGAAATTAAAAACCCGCCGTGCTGCGGCCAAACGTTTTACTACTACTGGTACTGGTAAATTCAAACGGATGAAACCGTACAAGAGCCACATTCTGGAATCTAAATCCCCGAAGCGCAAACGGAATCTGAGAAAAGCAGCACTGGTTGCCAAAACGACGGTTGATGCTGTTCGTAAAATGTGCCCCTACATCTAAGGGTATACTCACGTAGTTAACATAGAGATTTGGAGGAAATGAATCATGGCTAGAATTAAAGTTGGCGTTACTGCACACGCTCGTCATAAAAAAATCTTAAAGATGGCTAAAGGCTATCGTGGAACACGTTCCCGCCTTTTCAAAAAAGCAAATGAAAGTGTCATGAAGGCTCTGTTCTATGCCCGTCGTGACCGTCGTGCCAAGAAACGTGAATTCCGTAAACTCTGGATTGCCCGTATCAATGCGGCAAGCCGTGCAAATGGCATGAGCTACAGCCGGTTTATCTATGGCCTGAATAAAGCCAATGTCATCGTTGACCGCAAAATGCTGGCTGACCTGGCTGTTAATGATGCTGCTGCCTTTGCCAAACTTGTTGAAGTGGCAAAAGCTCAGTAAAATATAAGCATATCTTACTGGTATTTCATGCAAGCAACCCCGCTCTACATAAGCAGGGTTGCTTTTTATTTTAATAAATATTTTTCCAGATCGTCAGGAAGAGAAGCGGATGACCGGGTGACATAATAGCTGCTTACGCGGGGCGGGGCAAAATCGAGGAGCGGGACCGAACGGAGAATTCCTTGTTCCAGGTCATCTTCTACCAGACTGTGGGGAAGAAAGGAATACCCCAGACCTTCTGCCAGATATTGAGGCAATTTAGTGCTGTTGTCAATTTCCATAGGAAACCGGTGGTGCCTGGGAAATAAGTCCTGGATGTAGAGGCCGACTCCCTGAAGCGCAAAGTTACAGAATAAGTAGTCTATCTTTTGCAGGTCATCTTTGCGTATGCCCCTGGCATAGGTTGTATCTGCGCTGCTGCAGACTAAATCCAACGTGTCTGTGCGGTATAATTTACAGATAATGCCATCCCGGTATAGGGCTGAATACGTAAATACTACATCTAATAAGCCGTCCTGGAGGCTGCGGAGCATTTCAGGCGTATGGCTGATGGTAATGTTCAGGGATACGGCTGGTTTTCGTTTCATATAAGCGCGGATACTTTTTTGAAGATGGCATTCATAAATCGTATTTGTTGAACCGATGTGGATTTTTTGGGCAAACGTGGAACTGCTCTGCAAATCCTGGAAAGCCGTGATTTCTAAAGCGATAAATCGTTGGGCGTAATCGAGAAATTTTTCTCCTGCCGGGGTTAGTTCTACCTGCTTATGATTGCGGACGAACAGGGATTTGCCCAATTCGGTTTCTAAATCACGGATGCGATTGGTTACGGTGGATTGGGCGACAAATAATTGTTGTGCTGTTTTAGTAAAATTTTTTATTTGAGCCAGTGCAATAAATGTACGCAGTGTCGTTGTATCCATAAAGTCACCTTCGTTTGGCTGAGTAATTCGAAAAACAAATTGCGAAAATTAATATAATCTATTTCACAAATCATCCTTACTCATTATATAATACGTATAGAAAAGAAACAATTTAGAATTATTTTTTTGTCAATGGAGTTGAATAGGATGAATAAAAAGACTGTTCCCTTTTCGGAAGAACAAATTCGTAATATTATCGCTACGTATCCTACGCCGTTCCATATTTATGATGAACAGGCTATCCTCAACAACGTTCGTAAGTTGATCAAAGCCTTTGATTGGGCTTATGATTTTAAAGAATATTTTGCCGTTAAAGCGACACCGAATCCGTACATTATGAAGTTGCTAAAGGCAGAAGGCGTCGGCGCAGACTGCAGTTCTCTTCCGGAACTGGAATTATGTGATAAAGTAGGCATCAAGGGGCGGGACATCGTTTTTTCTTCTAACGACACGCCGTATAAGGAATTTGCCAGAGCCATGGAATTAGGCGCGTTGGTTAATCTGGATGATATTTCCATGATCGAATTCATGGAAAAACGGGGTCCGCTGCCGGAATGGATTTGTGTACGTTATAATCCGGGTCCTCTTCTCAAAGGCGGAAATGATATTATCGGGACACCGGAAGAAGCCAAGTATGGTATGACCAGGGAACAGGTATTAGATGCATTCCGTATTTTGAAAGATAAAGGGGTCAAGCATTTTGGCCTGCATACCATGGTCGTTTCTAATGAACTTCATGCCAGCGGACTGATTAATACAGCTAAAATGATGTTTGAACTGGCCCTGGATGTGCAGAAAACGCTTGGTATCAATGTTGAATTTCTTGACTTTGGCGGTGGTATCGGCCTGCCGTACCGTCCAGAAGAATCGTTCGTTGATTACGATGAACTCAGTGCGGGCATCAAGAAACATTTTGATGCTATAATGGTACCAGCCGGTTTGGGCCATTGCCGTATTTCTTTTGAATGTGGCCGTGCTATCACGGGACCGTATGGGTATCTCGTAACAACGGCCATTCATCATAAGCATATCTGGAAAGAATATATTGGCGTCGATGCTTCCATGGCTAATCTGATGCGTCCGGGCATGTACGGTGCTTACCACCATATTACTGTAATGGGGAAAGAAAACGAACCGAAAAACCATGTTTATGATGTAACGGGTTCGCTTTGTGAAAATTGTGATAAATTTGCAATTGACCGCAGCCTTCCACGCATTGATGATGGAGATATCCTGGTCATTCATGACGCTGGTGCACACGGCCATTCTATGGGATTTAACTATAATGGCAAACTGCGTTCGGCCGAATTGTTGCTTCATGATGATGGCACAGTAACACAGATCCGCCGTGCTGAAACGATTGATGATTTGTTTGCTACGTTAGATTTTTCTGATTTATAAGAGCTGGAACAATACATAAAAAAGCCTACCATGTTGGTGGGCTTTTTTATGGTTCTTTGTCAAATGTTGTGAGAAATGAATTTGTGTACTATCTGCTCTTGATTTCCTATAAATTTTGTCTGATTTTCATAGGATTTATTTCTTCTTTATGTTAAAATACAAATATAAGCTGTGTTTATCATACAAGAAAGGAGTGGAAACCATGCTTGCCGGATTTGATACACTGACGGGTTTTCAGATTTGTATGGTCATTTTCCTCTCCGTATTTTCGTTCCGTTATCGGAAAGGCTGTTCGGAACATTTGACATATTTTTTGCCTGTGCCCATTCTGTATATTCTTTGGGCTTGCATTGTCATATATTATTTTGCTGATTTCTTTTTTATGGCTATCCTCTGGTTCCTGCTGGGAAATTTTCTCAGTGTTGGTCTGGCTGTACTTTTAAGAAAACAGCTGCGGCATTTTTATTATGAACAGTCAGAGAAAGAATTTTACTATCCCTGTGCGGGGTGCATGTTTTTTTTCCTGCTGAGTATTACCGTAGTTCTGGCGGGAATCCAGTGTCTGGTGTTTTATATGCCCCTTCTGGTACATTCCTGGTTGTTTAATGAATTGCTTGGTTTTATACCGGGATTGGGAATTGGATTTTTATTGGGAAACTTGTTTGCCGCCTTTTTTCTTTCTGCCAATCAGGAAGTGGAAGACTTTGTGATAAAGAAGGTATAAAATATGGAGAGCGAAGTCCGAAGAAAACAGATTATTGACGTATTAACCCATGCCAGCGGCCCGGTTACAGGAGCTGAATTATCAAAAAGATGCCAGGTCAGCCGCCAGATTATTGTAGGCGATGTAGCTCTGTTGCGTGCCCGGGGCGTTTCTATTATTTCTACGCCCCGTGGATATCAATTAGAACACGTAAGGCATGGCGGTATCGAGCGCATGATTGTCGTCTGCCACGGTCCGGAACAAATGAGGACCGAATTAGAAGCTATTGTGGATAACGGTGGACGGGTGCATAATGTCGTTGTCGAACATGAAATTTATGGCTACCTGGAAGGATCATTGAATCTCCGGTCACGCCGCGATGTAGATCAATATATTCATCGTATGGAGGAAACACATGCAGAATTGCTCAGCCGCATCAGCGGCGGCATCCACTCACACTTGATAGAAGCTGATACAGAAGCAGACATGGATGCCATTGAACATGCATTGGATAAACTTGGGATTTTATATAATTCTTGAATCGTAAAAATAAAAGCAGCAGGAATGGTTGATTTCCTATTGCTTTTATTTTTTTTTGCGTGTACAATACACTGTATATTACAGCTGTCATGACAGTTGTAAAGAACGTATTGAGGAGGTATTAATATGGTTTTGGAACGTCTGGAAGCGCTGCCAGTTGGCTCGTTTCACTACAAACTTTTATTAGTTACTGGTTTGGGATGGCTTTTTGATTCGATGGATACAGGATTGATTGCGTTTATACTTCCTGTATTGGCGAAAGAATGGCAACTGGCCCCGGGCCAGATGGGATTGATTGGCAGTATTGGGTTGATCGGGATGGCGCTGGGAGCGGTCGTTTCGGGGACGGTAGCTGATCATCTGGGACGGAAAAAGGTTTTTTCTATAACTGTATTGCTCTACAGTATTGCATCGGCACTTTGCGCTGTATCATGGAATTATCAGTCTCTTCTCATATTTCGATTTCTGGTTGGATTTGGCCTGGGCGGAGAATTACCGGTTGCCGCTACTTTGGTGTCCGAGTATGCTCCGTCGCGGGTGCGTGGCCGCTTTATTGTTCTTTTGGAAAGCTTTTGGGGACTTGGTTGGATTGCTGCAGCGTGCATCGCTTATTTTTTTATTCCTGTATATGGATGGCGCATGGCCTTCGCGTTGGGGGCTGTTCCGGCTGTATATGTATTTTTAATCCGCCTGCATATGCCAGAATCGGTCCGGTATCTTCTGTCTAGGGGGAAGGTCGAAGAAGCGAGAAATATTGTCATAACATTGGAACGGAAACTCCATGTTCCTGTACTTCCATTTAATGATGCGGTGGAAAAACTGCCACCGGCTACAACTGTTTCATTCCGGGAATTGTGGAAAAAACCTTACATGAAACGGACGATTATGCTATGGCTTGTATGGTTTGGTATTAATTTTAGTTATTATGGGATATTTATGTGGCTGCCGTCTCTGGTATTTCAACAGGGATTTACTGTAGTTAAAACGTTTGAATATGTACTTATCATGACGCTGGCCCAATTGCCCGGGTATTATTGCGCCGCATGGCTGGTTGACAGGCTGGGGCGGAAGTATACATTGTCTGTATTTCTCCTTTTCAGCGGTGTTGCCAGTTATTTCTTCGGACATGCTTCGACGGCAGCGGCTCTGATGATGTGGGGTTCGGTTATGTCGTTTTTTAATCTCGGTGCATGGGGCGTGCTTTATACATATACGCCAGAACAATATCCGACAACTATCCGAGCCCTTGGCAGCGGATGGGCTGCCGGGTTTGGCAGATTTGGCGGTATGGCAGCTCCCGTAATGGTTGGTGTTATGATAGGGCATAGTTTTGGTTTTGGCGCGGTGTTCTATATGTTTGCCTTTGTTTTCATTGCAGTAGCTGCCGTTGTCATGGGATTGGGAATCGAAAGCAAGCAGAGAGATTTGGAAAGTATCACGGCAGTCCAGAATCGCTCAAAAAGTGTAAAACAGACGTTATGAGATATAATTTTGCAAAAAGAGGAGTTGTACCTATTGACAGCTCCTTTTTTTGATGGTAAAATTCTTTACATCGCATGAGACCGAAGAACATCAAATACAGTTTTGAAACAAAAGAGTTTAAAATTAGTGCTTGACAAAACGGAATAATGTGATATACTAAACGAGCTGTTGGAGATACAAACTTCGATGGCAGATGACCTTTGAAAACTGAACAATGCAACATACGAATGAACGCCAGAGTGCGAGGTTCTAGAGATAGAACG
>NZ_DGRS01000018.1:0-13591 GCF_002391155.1 Megasphaera sp. UBA4382
TCATAGGTCATCGCCAGGCAGTTGATGGAGGGGCGGATGATCGGATGGTCGACCCAGTTGTCGATTATCTCACCGAACATGTAAACTCTGGTGCCCAGTTTGCGCAGGGATTCGATGTACTGTTCTGCAGTCATAAGTGCCATAGTGTGATTCCTCCTTAGTAAACATGATTTCAGAAGGCGCGCGGGGCACCTTCTGAAATCTGTACGTTCTTTGGTTTATCTGTTTGCCAGGGTCTTGTAGCTCTCAAGACGCTCTTTGGCATCGTTGGCTGCCTTGGCGTAGAGTTCTTCTGCCTTTTCGGGGAAGGACAGAGCCAGGGAAGCGAAACGGTTTTCGCCCATGAGGAACGCGTGGAAGTCGCCAGTGGGCTCCTTGCTGTCGAGCGTGAAGGGGTTCTTGCCTTCCTTCTTGAGATCCGGGTTGTATCTGTACAGATGCCAGTAGCCGCACTCGACTGCCTTCTTCTCTTCGAGCTGAGACAGACCCATGCCGACCTTCGGACCCTGCTCGATGCAGGGGCAGTAGCAGATGACGATGGACGGACCGTTGTAAGCTTCCGCTTCGCGGATCGCCTTCAGGGTCTGTGCCGGATCTGCGCCCATCGCAACCTGTGCGACGTAGACGTAGCCGTAGCTCATAGCCATCATGCCGAGGTCCTTCTTCTTGGTGTCCTTGCCGCCTGCCGCGAACTTCGCGATCGCTGCGGTGTTGGTCGCCTTGGAGGACTGGCCGCCTGTGTTGGAGTAAACTTCCGTATCGAGTACGAGAACGTTTACATCCTGATCCTGTGCGAGTACGTGGTCAACACCGCCGTAACCGATATCATAGGACCAGCCATCACCACCGATGATCCAGTGGGAACGTTTAACGAGGTACTGTTTCTTTTCGAGGATATCTTCCAGGACCGGTTTGCCAGCTGCTTCTTTTTCAAGGAGAGCAACTACTTTATCAGCGCGTTCACGGGAACCTTCGCCTTCATACATATTAGCAACCCAGTCGCTGAGAGCAGCCTGGAGTTCGTCAGAAGCAACAGCTTTGGCAGCTTCTACTTCATCAGCCAGGTCTTTACGTACTTTATCTACGCCCATGAACATGCCGAGACCAAATTCAGCAGCATCTTCGAAGAGGCTGTTAGCCCAGGAAGGACCATGACCTTTGGCGTTTGTAGTGTACGGGGAAACAGGAGCAGATGCACCCCAGATAGAGGAGCAGCCTGTAGCATTAGCAATCATCATGCGATCGCCAAAGAGCTGTGTGAGCAGTTTGACATACGGTGTTTCGCCGCAGCCTGCGCAGGCACCGGAGAATTCGAGCAACGGCTGTTCGAACTGGCTGCCGATAACCGTCTTCTTGTTCTGCGGGTTAGCTTTCGGAGCTACCTTATCCTGTGCATAGTACCAGAAATCCATCTTAGCGCGTTCTTTGTCGTCGTTCGGAACCATGGTCAGAGCTTTGGCCGGGCAGACGTTGACGCAGGAACCGCATTCGAGGCAGTCGAGCTGGTCTACAACAATCGTAACATTGTATTCTTTACCGCTCTTTGCCTTAGCAGCAGCTTTGAAGCCTTCCGGAGCAGCTGCCAGTTCTTCAGCAGTGGTCAGTACCGGACGGATCGTAGCATGCGGGCAGACAAAGGAGCACTGCATACAACCAACGCATTTTTCTGCATCCCAGGCAGGAACGTGCAGAGCCGGGCCGGCTTTTTCGAATTTTGCAGTACCGGAAGGCATCGTGCCATCTTCACGGCCGACAAAATCGGATACTTTCAGGTCGTCGCCAACCTGGCCGAGCATCGGAGCAGCAACTTTTTCGAAGTATTCCGGAACCGGACGGCCTTCGACAACTTCGTCTTCAGCATCAGCCCAGGAAGCCGGATAATTTACTTCGTGGAATTCTTTAATACCAGCATCAACGGCGCCATTGTTCATGTCAACGACTTTCTGGCCTTTCTTGCCATAGTTCTTGATGATGGAATCTTTCAGATATTTAACGGCATCTTCAACAGGAATAATCTTGGCAAGAGCAAAGAATGCAGCCTGCATGACCATGTTGATACGTGTGCCGAGGCCCAGTTTCTGGCCAATAGCATCGCCGTTCAGGGTGTAGAATTTAACGTGATTCTTAGCGATAGCACGTTTAATCTTAGCCGGCAGTTCTTTATCCAGTTCTTCATCTGTCCATGTGCAGTTCAGCATGAACGTACCGCCGTCTTTAATGCCGCGGAGGATGTCGAACCGTTTAACATAGGACTGACGATGACATGCAATGTAATCAGCAGCATCGATCAGATACGGCATATCGATCGGGTTCTTACCAAAGCGGAGGTGAGAAATCGTTACGCCGCCGGATTTCTTGGAGTCATAAGCAAAGTATGCCTGAGCATACATGTCGGTGTGGTCACCGATGATTTTGATAGCGGATTTGTTAGCGCCAACAGTACCGTCGGAACCGAAGCCCCAGAATTTGCAGGATGTAAGGCCTTCCGTGTTGAGCGGCATCTTCGGAGCACGCGGCAGGGAAAGGTTGGTTACATCATCAACGATACCGATTGTGAAGCCATTGAGCGGATGTTCTTTCTTGACTTCTTCGAATACGGGGAGGATATCTTCCGGAACAACGTCTTTGGAGCCAAGACCGGCACGGCCGCCGATGACATCGATATCGAGGCCCTGTTCTTTAACAAAGTCAACAATATCCAGATACAGCGGTTCGCCAAGGGAGCCCGGTTCTTTTGTACGGTCGATGACAGCAATCTTTTTAACGGTCTTCGGCAGTACAGCAGACAGATATTTAGCAGAGAACGGACGATACAGATGGACATTGATAGCGCCAACTTTTTCGCCTTTGCTGTTCAGATAATCAACAGCCTGTTTAACTACGTCAGAGAGAGAACCCATGGAAACGATAATCGATTCTGCATCTTCTGCGCCGTAGTAGTTAAACGGTTTGTACGTACGGCCAGTGATTTCGGAAATCTTAGCCATGTAGTCAGCAACGATATCCGGCATAGCATCGTAGAAGCGGTTGCTGGCTTCAGTGTGCTGGAAGTATACATCCGGGTTTTCTGCAGTGCCGCGGATTTCCGGTTTATCCGGATTCAGGGCACGTTTGCGGAAAGCTTTGACAGCATCCCAGTCAATCAGTTTTTTGAAGTTATCATAATCCATAACTTCAACTTTCTGAATTTCATGAGATGTACGGAAACCATCAAAGAAATTGATGAACGGAAGCGAGCCTTTCAGAGCTGCCAGGTGAGCGACGCCGCCAAGATCCATGACTTCCTGGACATTGGATTCAGCCAAGAGACAGCAGCCAGTAGCACGGGCAGACATAACGTCCTGGTGATCGCCGAAAATGCTCAGTGCATGGTTAGCCAGAGCACGGGCAGCTACGTGGAATACACCAGGGAGTAATTCACCGGCAACTTTGTACATATTCGGGATCATGAGCAAAAAGCCCTGGGAAGCCGTATACGTCGTTGTCAAAGCGCCAGCCTGTAAAGAACCGTGGAACGCACCAGCCGCACCAGCTTCAGATTCCATTTCAATAACTTTTACGGTGTTACCGAAAAGGTTCTTCTGACCGGCAGCGGACCAATCATCGACGTGTTCAGCCATAGGCGAAGACGGCGTGATAGGATAAATTGCGGCAACTTCAGTAAATGCATAGGAGACCCATGCAGCAGCTTCATTGCCATCCATGGTTTTGAACTTACTCATAGATAATACACGCTCCTTAATAAAAATATAGATGTATAAACCAATATAAGATACATTAATTATAGCAGCAGCATGTGTACCTTACATTGACAAGCAAAGTTTAGTACGACCCATAAATAACATACATGTCGTAGCGAAAAGGAAGAAGAACCATTTTGATTTGTCTATGCTTCTTTTGCAATGTATTCTGTATACATTGGCGTATTTATGGCACAAAAATAAACAAATCATATAAAAAAGTTATAAAGATTCTTCAAAAAGTATTGCTATTATTCCAATTGTGTAATACTATAAATGTAGTATTACACATATGCAAAGCAATTTGATTGGTGACCTTTTCTCTTTAGTCATTGTATGCCGAACGTACTTGTAACTTTTCCTTACAACGTAATTATAGGCTTTTGACCTTTACAATTCAATACTAAAACGTATGCTATTTTTAATATTCTCATGTTCCTATATGTAAACATATACTCTTTCAGTGTTCATTAACAGGAGGTAAGACTATGGACTTTCATCATCTCAAATATTTTGTCGAAGTAGCTGACAAAAAATCTTTCAGCAAAGCTGCACGCACACTGCACATCTCCCAGTCGGCTATCAGCCGCACAATCAAGGCACTGGAAGAAGAATTAGGCGTCGTACTCTTTATGCGTAACGCAAAAGCCGTTGAACTGACCGATGCGGGTACCATATTCCTTTCCCATGCCAAGCGGGTCGTCTTCATGTTTGAACATTTGAAGACCGATTTTGAAAATGAGTTCAAACTGGAACAAGGTACTGTCCTTATCGGCCTGCCTCCTATTACGGGCGCCCCGATTTTCGCCAATCTTCTCGGTGCGTTCAAACAGGAATACCCCCAGATTGAACTGGATTTATATGAACACGGCTCCAAGAAAGTAGAAATCAGTGTCCAGGAAGGATTAATTGACCTGGGTATTATCTGTACCCAGCCGAAAGAAAAAGATTTCGAATCTTTCTTCCTGACCCAGGATCCGATGAACGTAATCATCCACAGAGACAATATCCTCTCCAAAGAAAAAACAATTCCCTTGAAGAAGCTGGCCAATGAATCGCTCGTACTGTACCGTGACGATTTCAATCTCCATGATGAAATCATCCAGGACTGCAAAAAAATCGGCTTTCAGCCAAAAATCGTTTTCGAAACCAGCCAGCGCGACCTGATGATCCAGACGGTCGTCGCCAACCTGGGTGTGGCACTCCTGCCCAGCCGAATCTGCCCGAATAAAGAATCGAATCCCCGCGTAGCAGAGCAGGTCGTCGTACGTCCTCTCGTTGAACCAGAAATCATGCACGTTCTCTATGTCATCTGGAAACGCGGCCACTACCTGTCTCATGCCGCCCAGCTGTGGCTCGATTTTGTCCGCAATAAGACACGTACCATATCGAATATCTGATGAATATAACCATACTAAGCAGGAAGGTGTGCCATTTTGAGTCTGCCCAGTTCGCTAAAACGCCGCATCATATCGCTATCACAGTCAGATACTGACCATAAGGATGTCCGTCCGGAAGAAGAATATGACCGGCAAAAGCGTATATTGAAAACGCGTTACCAGGCTTTGTCCGGACTGGAAAAATGTCTGGTTCTGTCTCTGACAGCCGCTGTGATATTAGTGGTAATCCAGTTTTTCTGGATCGCGGCTTTACAGTATGAAGTAGCTCTTCTGAAAGAAGAAGTGCATACACAGCAGACCCGGCTCACCCAATTGGAACAAGCCAGCCAGAAACATAATAATCTTCTCTATTCGACGTATGAATCAATGGAAGACCTGAATAAAAAATGGCATGACCTCCACTTCCGTGTTTTAGAAAATACATGGAAATTAGGAAACTGATTGTAAAAGACTGCCACACGCTCTGACGTGCGGCAGCCTTTTTTCGTCAAGAACGTCAATAATGGTATTGTCAAATCCTTTTTCCGATTTCAGCATATAAAATGAGTATAGTTTTACAAATAGCTTACGGATTCAGAAATCACGTTTACAAGGAAGATAAAAAATTATATAATGAACTGTAACTAAACGATGGGTGGATTCTATGAACAATACATTAGGAAAACATTTACTGATTGACTTTTATAATTGTAAGGCTGTATTTACAGATCCTGAAGATTTACAGCCTTTAGTTGAACGCGCTTTCGAGCTCGTAGGTGCCACGTTAGATGGGGCGAGTTTCTATCATCTCGATAATGAACTGACCTGCATTGCCGTTTCCGGCAATGCACATCTTTGCATACATACCTATCCTGATCTTTCTTATGCCGCAGTCGATATCTATAGCTTTAATACGGATCTTCAGGCAAGTAAAATCATGAGTGCCCTGAAAATTATCTTAAAATCAGACCGCATCAAAGCGACAAGTATCCGCCGTGGTGATTTTGGTTCTATCCGGGACATGCGTCCGAAACGCAAAAGCAAGATTACAACGGTACGAAGAATGAAAAATACAGGCGCACGCATCAAGCGTACCAGCGCCAAGATGTTTTCTATTCTCCGCCATCCTAAACGTTCCCGGCGTATACGCAGCTATCAGAATAGAAAGAAATAAGTTTTACGGAAGGGTTTGTCTCTATGTTTATGATGTCACTTAACCAATCAGCCGGCATCGGGTCTGAAGAAAGAGAATCTCTAGACGCCATTACCGCTGATTTGTTGCAGTTTATACAACTAAAAAGCCATAGGCTGTACATGCATTCTCTGCAAGTTGCCAATTACAGCGTCAGTGTAGCGGCCAAATTAGCTCTGCCAAAGAGTGAAACTGAGCAGATAAAACATGCTGCTTTGCTTCATGATGTGGGACTATTGTTTGTATCAAATACCCTGCTGGCTAAAATCCCCTATCTGAACCGCAGCGAAAAAGCGATGTATAAACGCCATGCCGCAGCAGGCGGCAACATGATAGAAAACATCCCCTGCTGCCAGGACATCATCCCGTATATTGTATATCATCATGAACGATGGGACGGTTCCGGATTTCCCAAACACCTGCGGGGGGCCAATATTCCCCTTGGTGCCCGCATTATAGCCGTAGCTGACTATTACGATACGATTATTAATCCCAGCACCGAATTCTGGGCTAAAACCAAAACGCAGGCCGTGCGGGAACTGTTCAGCGCTTCCGGACTTCTTTTCGATCCGGAAATCGTCAAAGCTTTTATTGAAACGCTAGGCTAAAAACATATTGAAATGATAATGCTCTATCAAAACGGACAGGTGACGAAACACATATCGTTACCTGTCCGTTTTATTCGTATATCATCCTCATCTGGCACCGCTGGCGATGACAAGACCGGTCACTCTGGCAGCGCCTTTTTTCTTTAGCGCATGGGCACAGGATTCCATGGTAGCACCAGTCGTATAAATGTCGTCGACCAGAAGAATCGATTTCCCTTGTATTCTCACACCGTATTTGACAGAAAATCCGTCGGCTACATTTTTCGCTCTTTCCGGACGTGACAGAGTCCACTGGGATTGAGTAGCCCTCCGCCGCTGCAAAGCGTCCGACCAGACGGTGAATGTCTCCGCCCAGGAACGAAAAATAAACTCGCTCTGATTATACCCCCGCTTTTGGAGTCTGATCAGCGACAGCGGAACGGGAACAGCTATATCCAGCTGGATGTCTCTCATCCAGGGAAACCGGGATAACAAATACAAGCATGCCGCCTCATATTGGAATTTCCGCTCATACTTGATCTGCTGCAAAACACGCCGTATACAGCCCCTGTAATCGGTCAGAGCATAACATCCGTCAAGATGATTACGGCGGCTGCCATCAATGATTCGGGGATGCCATACCGATTGAAAACAGAGAGAACACCAGGTTCCATGGCGTTTCACAGGCCGGCCGCATCCAGGACAACGGGGCGGATAGAGAAAGGTATGCAACCAGTTCGTCATGTAATTTCTTCCCGGCGTATCCGCTCTGCCAGCAGTGTATGGCGCTGACTGGTCCGCACGTTCTCTACAGCTCTTTCTAACGCCCGTTTCGTCCCAACCAGGATTACCTTACGTTTAGCCCTGGTTACTGCCGTATACAGGAGGTTCCGCTGAAGCATTATGGCATGACTATTGACTAATGCCATAATGACGACTTGATACTCGCTTCCCTGGCTTTTATGGACCGTAATGGCATAGGCCAGCGTTATTTCATCCAGTTCCGGCCCTTCATATTTGACATCGTGTTCTGGATAACGAACATATACGATCTTGTCCGTTACAGCAAATACTTCGCCTATGTCACCATTGAATACGCCCTTTTCATAATCATTTTGCTTCTGCATGACTTTGTCGCCTGTGCGGTATAAGGTATGTCCATTCTTTAATTCCGTCTTTCCCTGTGACGGAGGATTCGTCTTTTCCTGTATGAGGGCATTCAGATGATCGACGCCGCAATCCTGCCGGTACATAGGAGATAACACTTGCACGGCAAACTTATCTCCCGTCTCAGACGTTTCCGATTCATATAACTGGCTGATGATTTCTGCTCCCTGACTTTCGCTGTCAATCGTAATAAAGCGAAATTCCTCGTCTTCATTGACAACAGGCATCCGGCCGTAATTAATCAGATGGGCATTGGTTACGATGCGGCCGCCTTCCCGCTGACGGAAAATCGTGTCCAGACGGATAACGGATACGCATCCGGAACGGATAATATCGTGCAGGACAGATCCAGCCCCCACAGAAGGAAGCTGATCGGCATCGCCGACCAGAATGACGCGGCAAGACGGTGGAAGTGCCTGGAAAAGGTGATACATGAGG
Source organism: Megasphaera sp. UBA4382 (assembly GCF_002391155.1). Taxonomy (NCBI): domain Bacteria; kingdom Bacillati; phylum Bacillota; class Negativicutes; order Veillonellales; family Veillonellaceae; genus Megasphaera; species Megasphaera sp. UBA4382. Next base: position 8,504 of record NZ_DGRS01000018.1, read on the forward strand.
CTCATATCCAGCATCGATACTTCATCGACGATGACCAGATCTGCTTTGAGAAGATTCGTTTCATTATATTCAAATATCTGCATACGGCCATGGAACCCCATAGGGACCAGCAGGCGGTGAATCGTCAGTGCCTTTCGCTCCGTCGTTTCAGAAAGGCGTTTGGCAGCTCGGCCCGTCGGCGCGCATAAAATGATACGCAATTGTTCCTGTTCAGCCAGACTGATAATAGTCTGCACAACCGTCGTCTTCCCGGTTCCCGGTCCCCCAGTGATGACCAATAATCCCGACTGCAACGACGCTTCGACGGCTTCTCTCTGTTTTTCTGCCAGTTCAAAATGGCAGATATCCTGCCAGCGGTCTAAAAATAGTTGAACCGGCGTATGAACAGGCAAAGGCTTCATTTCAGACATATATTGAATCCGTCTGGCTATGTCGCATTCTTCGTCATGCATTTCCGGCATATAAATATAGGTTCCACCACCATAATCAGCCGATATCAATTGGCCGATGTCAAGGGCTTCTTCCAGGATATTCCGTAATTGCAAAGAATCCGCCCGCAGGACAGAGGCCGTCCGGCGGATCAACTCCGTATCGGGTATACAAACGTGCCCATTTCCCGTCATTTCAGAAAGCACATAGGTCATACCTGCTACCAGCCGTTCCTCGGAAGACGGATCCAGTCCGAAGGCAAGGGCCATCTGATCTGCCGTTTTAAACCCGATCCCTTCGATTTCCAGAATCATCCGGTACGGTTCATGCTCCAGTACATATTGAGTATCACTGCCATATTTCTGTACCAGACGTGAGGCAAACCGGCCGGAAATACCGTGTGTTTCCAGGCAAAGAGCAATGTCATTTACTTCTTTCTCTTTACGGAACGAATCCGTTATATCTGCTAGTTTCTTTCTGCCAATGCCCTCTATTTCCAGGAGACGCTGCGGTTCTTTCTCCAATACCTCCATAGCCCCGCTGCCAAAAGCTTCCACGATGCGATGTGCCAGAGACGGGCCTATCCCCTTGACAGCCCCTGATGCCAGGAACCGCTCCATCCCCTCTTCCGTATCGGGAACCAGGCGTTTCCAGCAACCGGCCTGATACTGTCTGCCATACCGTCGGTGCTCTGTCCATCGCCCCTGGACCTCCAGCCGGTCACCTACCAGAGGTTTACTGCCATTTCCCGTCACAGTGACGACAGAATCATCATCTTCGCGGCGCAGGCGGAATACGAGATAATCCGAATCGGGTGCTTCAAACAAAATGCGTTCCACGACACCTTGTAATGTATTGTTTTCTTTTATCATAGCGTCATTCCATGCGTTTTCGTTCATAGTTCTTACTTTCATCCATAATACAACGGTAAATCGTCTGTAAATAGGGCGCAAGCTCTTTATCTGCTGCCAGTCCGGCAATTTTATCCAGGACTGCCCGTTCACGCCGGGGATCGTATATTTCCAGATGATGTTCTTTCTTATAGGTAGCTACCTGTGCGACAATTTTCATCCTTGCTTCCAACAGCTTCGTCAATTCCTGATCCAGCCGGTCGATTTCATGCCGGCATGTTTCCAGTTCCATTTCGTATCACTCCTAAAAAAGTTGTCCTGCCGGCTGGGGAGTCAGTTGTTCCCATACTAACCAGATCAGCACAATCAGTAAAATAATAGTCAGGCTTCCCCGCCACCATGGAGAAAACATGACATGCTGCACAAACGTAACCGCTTTTTCGGCCGTAATCTTGTACTGGATTTCTTCTCCTTTATTCAGCAGGCAGAACTCTCTGGCGATTCCGTCTTGTATAATAGTCCCATTACAGTGTATCGTAACAATACAATGATGAGCATATAAGACGCGCGTCAACTGAATCAGCCACTGTTTCAAGTGGTCCAGGAATAGAGAATCTGAACAGGCACTCTGATAGGCAAACAAGCTGATAGTTGTCTCCATAATACCTTCTTGTATGTCATACCGGATAAAAGGGTAATCCTCCTGTAATACAGAGATCATCTGGTTTATCGTCTGTTTCAGATCTGGTGTCAATGTAAACAGCTTGCCTCTTGATTCAGGAGCCAGACTTATTTCACCAGCCAGTGTAATATAGGAAGAACCATAATAATGACGGATTTTTTTTATCATCTTCCTGCCACGCCTCCTGCATCATAACCGTGACCCACATTTGGGACAAAAAACGCTGTCGTCCGGCACCTTGTTTCCACAGTGCTTACAAAAACGGGGCGACGGACTGCCTTCTATTTCCCGCTTGTTTTCCTGTCGGATTTTTCCCGGTTCATTGCCTTCGAGATGATCCATGCGATTTTCTATATGATCCATCCGCGAATGCATATCCGCTTCAGAGACTGCTACCCGTTCTTTCAGCATGCCATTTTCCCTCCGGCTCCGCTCGAGTTCCTGTTCAATAGATAAATCTTTCATGACAGCCAGTACGATAGCAGCCAGCACGGGGCTGACCAAAAGAGCAGCCAGCGTCCAGATAATACCATTTCGTCCCCTGCGGCCTGCCCATATCCCGACGAGGACAGCAAAGATAATATATGCTATAAAAGACATATTCATTCACCTTCTATACTAAATTCATAATACATACCATGATACATATTATACGTTAAATCAGCATGAACAGCAAATCCTCTGTAAAACCTGTAAAAGCAGCCTACATGCAACGAACAGGTATCTTATCTATATATTAGACAGATGTTATAGTATACGTTAAAATGTATACTATAACAAGAATAATCCCATTGCTATCCTATATAAACTTCTGTATAATAAAAAGTATTGGGGTGTTCTTATACAATTACATATAAAGGTAGTGATTTCATGCAAGAAGAACAGCACGAAGAAGGCCTGCGACGAAGTCTGAAAGCACGTCATATGAACATGATTGCCATTGGCGGTGCCATCGGCACAGGACTGTTCGTAGCCGGTGGAGAAACGGTCAGTACAGCCGGACCAGGCGGTGCACTTGTCGCCTATTCCCTGATTGGTATCATGGTCTACTTTCTCATGACGAGCCTGGGAGAAATGGCAGCATATCTGCCTGTCAGCGGCTCTTTTGAAACCTATGCAAACCGCTATGTAGACAAATCCCTGGGATTTGCCCTGGGATGGAATTACTGGTTCAACTGGGCAATTACCGTAGCAGCTGAATTAGTTGCCGGAGCGCTGATCATGAAATACTGGTTTCCTGATATACCAGCAGCCATCTGGAGCGGGATTTTTCTTATCGTATTATTCACATTGAATTACCTCTCAACCCGCTCATATGGTGAAAGTGAATTCATTTTCGCCGGTATAAAAGTACTCACGGTACTCGTATTTCTCTTTGCCGGTACCCTTCTCATTCTGGGACTGGGACCGGAACCATCACCGGGATTTACAAACTGGACCATCGGTGATGCACCTTTTGTCGGTGGTTTCACGGCTATGTTGGGGATTTTCATGGTAGCCGGATTTTCATTCCAGGGAACAGAAATGATAGGCATCGCTGCCGGTGAAAGCGAAGATCCGGAAAAAAATGTTCCCCGCGCTGTCAAATCAATTTTCTGGCGCATCCTTCTCTTTTACTTAGGTGCGTTTATTGTCATCGGCTTCCTGATCCCATACACCGATCCCAATTTACTCAATACAGAAATTGAGAATATTTCCGTAAGTCCGTTCACGCTGGTATTTGAACGATTCGGGCTGGCAGCGGCTGCGTCCGTCATGAACGCGGTCATACTGACTGCCGTGTTATCAGCCGGCAACTCCGGTCTGTACGTCTCGACCCGTATGTTGTATGCCATGGCTGAAACAGGTCAGGCACCGAGATGCTTCCTGAAGCTGAATAAACGAGGTGTACCTACGAATGCTCTCTTTGCCACCGTCGTCTTCGGACTGGCGGCCTTCCTGACCTCACTCATAGGGGAAGGCAAAGCCTATGACTGGCTGGTAAACATCAGCGGTATGGCCGGCTTCATCACCTGGATAGGTATTGCCATCTGCCATTACCGTTTCCGTCGTGCCTATGTCGCACAAGGTAAGGATCTGAAAGACCTTCCATACCGCGCAAAGTGGTTCCCCTTCGGCCCCCTTCTGGCCTTACTAATGTGTATCATCGTCACGGCAGGTCAGAATTATTCTGCCTTTACCGGCACGGAAATTGACTGGTATGGTGCCAGTGTCGCCTACATAGGTATACCTGTGTTTTTGGCCGTATTCTTATGGCATAAAGCAAAGAACCATACGCATATCATCCCTCTGAAAGAAGTCAATCTCTCCCGCGAAGGAAATCGGAAAATTAAGCCGTAGCAAAAAAGGATGTAACGAAATGACAAAGACACTTCGTTACATCCTTTTATTATATAACATTATAATTTTTTCGTTTCAGGTGATAATTCATGACGCGAACACAAAGCAAAGCATCCTTCCCGTACAGCGTCACGCAGAGAAGAAAACGTGATAGTTGCAGCTGCCTTATCAGGTTCATAGGTCATATGCAGCATGCGGATTGCCACATGGCGGCCAGACAGGCAATTCAGGCAGTTCCAACGTTCTTCAGCCGTTTCACCAAGATCACGCTGAGAGTAACAGACCAGTTCATCACCAGCTTTTAAACGGCGTAACAGCAGCCTTCTGGCAGGATGGCCCGGATGACGGGGATTCATATCCTCGATAATCAAGTGTTCCATCTTAACGCCGGCCCGCAATAGTTCCTTCTGCTAAGGCATATTCTGTTGAAAATCCATAAAAAAAGAAGGATCTACGCAAGCATATCCATACTTCATATCTATTCACCTGGCTAACCAAAAAGAATCAGGATCATACAATATAAAAGCAGCTCACACAAAATGTATGAGCTGCCTGTGGTGACCCGGTAGGGATTCGAACCCTAGACCTACTGATTCGTAGTCAGTCACTCTATCCAGCTGAGCTACCGAGTCATGTAGAGGGATATCGGTCTCCTGCAGATTCCTCTCCCTCTGTGTTTTGGCAGGGGCAGAAGGAATCGAACCCTCAACCAATGGTTTTGGAGACCACTACTCTACCAGTTGAGCTATACCCCTACGTATAATCAGCGGCTTCCTATCCTCCCAG
>NZ_DGRS01000058.1:0-47466 GCF_002391155.1 Megasphaera sp. UBA4382
AAGACTACCAATCCGACCTGAGCACTACGGTCGGTGGCGATATGAGTACCGCCGTAACAGGTAACCAGAGCAATACCGTTGAAGGCACTATGACGGAAACGGTAACTGGCGATGTGACGGAAGACTACCAATCCGACCTGAGCACGACCGTCGGTGGCGACATGTCCACGACGGTGACCGGTGACAGCAGTCTGACGGCTAGGAGTATTGCCAACGAAGCCGATACCTCCATTACGGACAAGGTGGGCACGACGACCGTAACTACGACTGACGGCCTGACGACGCTGACGAATACGGCGGAGGACCATAAGACACAAATGGATTTTGCCGAAGTAAGGAAAGACCTGTCCGTAAGCGGCAATGCGACCGTCGGTGGCAGCATGACGGCTTCTTCCTACAAGGTCGGTGACAAGACCTACATCGACTCCAACGGTATCAATGCCAATAACCAGAAGGTTACGAACGTAGCTCCTGGAGAACTTTCCGCCACCAGTACGGATGCCGTCAATGGTGCGCAGCTCTTCGATACGAATCAAAAAATGCGGAACTTTAACAGCCGTCTGAACCGCGTCGGCGCCGGTGCAGCCGCCTTGGCAGCACTTCATCCGCTCGACTTTGATCCGGACAGCAAGTGGGATTTCGCTGTAGGTTATGGTAACTATCGCGATGCCAATGCAGCGGCTGTCGGACTCTACTATCGTCCTAATGAAGACACCATGTTCAGCGTCGGTGGCAGCTTCGGCGGTGGCGAAAATATGGTTAATGCCGGCGTTAGTCTCAAACTGGGACGCGGCAGCCATGTTTCGAATTCCCGTGTAGCCATGGCTAAAGAAATTCGCGATATGCGTAAAGCTATGGCTGAACAGGCAGCTGAAATTGCAGAGCTCAAAGCGATGCATCATCTGGCTATCGATCCCAATAAGAGCATGCTCTTCCCCGATGTAGCCGATAACCACTGGGCTTACGAATATGTCACGAAACTGGCTGGCAATGGCATTATCGAAGGCTACCCGGATGGACTCTTTAAAGGCAATCAGGTGATGACCCGCTATGAATTTGCAGCTATCGTCTATCGTCTGATGGAAAAAGGCATGGGACATACCGATCCGGAAATGAACCGCCTGGCCCGCGAATTCAGCAATGAACTTTCGTATATCCGCATCGATACGGTACATCAGGATAAAGACGGTACGCCGACCGTACAGCGTGTCCGCGTAAAGAAATAGTGACAAGATAACGATCATATCGGCCTGTCGGGATGATGTGATTACGTCTGATGATTCCGTCAATCAGGATAAATAACCAGAGGCATAGGTAGAGCGAGAGACTTTGCCTGTGCCTCTTGCTGGTTCTAAAAGACGTCGGGCAAGTGCCTGGATGGCGGATTCTATAAAAAATAAGGGGCTGTAACAAAATGAGCTTTTTTGCTCATTTTGTTACAGCCCCTTTCTTTGGAGCCACTTATCGGATTCGAACCAACGACCCTCTCATTACGAATGAGATGCTCTACCAGCTGAGCTAAAGTGGCATATGACTGCACCTGAACGGTACTTTACTAGTATATCCATTTCGTGGCGTTTTGTCAAGAGGTAAAAAATTGAAAAAAATCGATATATTTGTTTCTTCGTTATATTTACAACGTACAATCGAAGCAGCGCAGGTTATACTATACGTGTAAAGAGGAAACGGTGATGAACCGGAATACGATAATCCTCCATATGATATATGTATCGCGAAAGGAGCGATGACTTATGAAATTCAAAGTAAATGATTCTTGTATCTCTTGTGGTATGTGCGCAGGTTCCTGTCCGGAAGTATTCCACATGGCTGATTCCGGTATGGCTGAAGCGATTCCTGACGATGTAGCACCGGAAGTTGAAGAATCCGCTATTGACGCAATGAACAACTGCCCGGCAGGCGCCATCGAAGAAGCCTGAGAAAGAAATACACAGGGCGTACGGCATCGGCAGGGTGCTGATATCGTGCAGATATAAAGTGAGACTACCGTAATACAAAGCAGAGGCTGCAATGAAATGGCTTTAAAAGTTCGTTTCGTTGCAGCCTCTGTTTTATCTTTCGCTACAAGTCATAGATTATTTGGTTTAAACAAAATCTTATTTTTTTTCGTAGTAGTATCGTGTCCACATGGTAACTTCTGAAAGGGACGGGTGGGGCGTCATGGTTTCACTCAGGGTATAGACACTGCGCGGATCCAGCGTGCGCGTAAGGGGGAGATCGCGCAGATACTGTGCGTCGGCTGAGGCAATATCCGGGCGGAGAGGTTGTACTGTGTGAGTACCGCACATGAGAAGGTTGACAAAGGGCTGGATGAGGATGGACGCTTCGTGGCCTACGATGTGGGCGCCGAGAATCTGTTTGCTCGTTTTGTCGATGATGAGTTTGATAAATCCGTCATCAGAAGCTCCCGGTTCGTATCCCAGTGCATAGCCTTTGGCTGAGGCAGAGTAGTGGTTGACTGCCGTTTCCACATCATATCCCTGCTTTCGGGCTCCTTCTTCCGTAAGTCCTGTATGGGCCGTTTCCGGATAGGTATAGGTTACGGCCGGTACGGCATCGTATTGTGCCCAACGCCAGTTTTCGCGGGGCATATGGGAAAAGAGATTGTGGGCTATGATTTCGGCTTCGTAATTGGCTTTATGGCGGAATGGCGCCCTGCCATTGACATCGCCCAGGGCCCAGATGCCATCTGCGCTGGTTTCGAGAAACTCATTGGTCTCGATATAGCCGCGGCTGTCGAGACGGACATCCGTATGTTCCAGCTGCAGCAGTTCTGTCATAGGGCGGATGCCGGGGGCCACGAGGATTTCTTCGGCCCGTACTTCTGCCGTCGTCCCGTCTGTACGGTTGCGGATAGTCAGGACTTTTTCATCGCCTTCGCGCCGCACGGATATCGTGTCCTGATTCAGGCGGACATCGATATGACGGTTCTGGAACTGGCGCAGCATGAACGCCGAGATTTCTGGCTCTTCTTTTGGCAGAAGGCGGACGTTGTGCTGGACGATGGTGACCTGGGTGCCGGCCGCTTCAAAGACATGAGAAAATTCACAGCCTATGGGGCCGCCGCCGATGACAATCAGGCTCTTATACGGTTTTCCCGGGAATTTGGGACCAAAGAATGTTTCTGACGTAATGTAACCGCATTCTTCCAGACCGGGGAGTACGGGGATATTCGTCCGGCCACCAGTACCGATAAAAATCTGCCGGCCTTCCAGTTCTTCTGCTGTACCGTCGGCTTTTGTCACGGCAATCGTCTTTTTGCCGGTAAACGAGGCCGTGCCGTTATAGGTATCGACGTTGGGGAATTGGTCATAATACGCCTGAATGGCTGGACTTTCGTCTATTTTCTGCCACAGTCTCCGGGCCAGCGTATCCCAGTCCAGCGTGGCGTTTTCCGCTGTGACACCGATACGGGCTCCTTCCCGTATTTCACAGAGCAGATTGGCTGCTGTCACCATGACTTTTGTCGGGATGCAGCCCCGGTTCAGGCAGGTACCGCCGAACCGGCCCCGCTCGATGATAGCAACTTGTTTATGCTGCCGTATAGCGGCATCAGCAATGATGTTGGCTGCTCCCGTGCCGATGATAATGACATCGTATTGTTTCATGGAAATCCTCCTTGTATATGGAAATCTTGTATATAATAAGTGTACGGAAAAAAACGTCTTCCTGTCAATGAGGCAGGAAGACGTTTTTGGTAATTAGTGTGTTTCCGGCAGGCTCTGGGAGAATATCCATTCCAGTGCCGGCTTCATCGTGTATGCATACAGCCATGTGTACCGATGGCTGCCGCCTTTGTAAATCGTAAGATAGTGGCTGCAGTCTGGTTCAATCAGAGAGGCGGCTTCGGCCTGCAGCTGTACGGTTGGTACATTGGCATCCAGTGTCTGGCGATCGACTTTGGTACCGGATTTTTCCAGATTCCCCAATATTTCCGTCATGCTCGGGTAGGCACCGGCATCGCCTTCACAGATGACCGTCCAGAGCGGCTGGCTGGCAAGAGGAGCCGTAACGGCGGCATTCCATTTGCAGGCGATGAGATACGATGCGGCAAAGAAGTGAGGATATTTAACATCCATGGCAATCGATGTCATGCCGCCCATGGACTGGCCTGTGTTGTATATGCGCCGCGTATCGATGGAGTAAGTCTGGCAGAGAGACTGGATGAGGTGGATCGTACGATCCAGTTCTGGTCCGTAGTCGTAATTGTCATCGACGATAACCGTGTCGTACTGGGGCGCCAGAACGAAGCAGGGATGACTGGCCTGCCATCCGGGCGATGCGAAGGTGACGGCTCCCAGCCCCTGGACGAGCGTTGCTTTGACGTCCGGTGAGACGACGCCGGCATCATGCATGAAAAGGACGAGGGGGTATTTCTTTTGTGGATCGTAGTTCTTCGGAACATAGAGATTATACTTTAATACAGCATTCTGCTGCTGGCTGTCCGTAAAGGTCCCCTGGATAAAATCTTCGACAATCAGATCCCTGGATTTGGAAGTTTCTATCCCTTCTTCCGGCCCATAGAGAGCGCCTGATACCGTTTTTACAAATCCCGTCTGGCTGACGTTCGCCTTCATGACGGGAAGTGGACTGGGATTACCGTGGCTTCCCAACTGGGGTCCGCCGCCATGGCCTTTTTTCTGACGGTCTTTGACGGGGCCGTCTTCCGGATGAGGATCGACAGAGGAATCGACGAGGGGCAGGGCCTGGAGCTGGAGTACGACATAGTTCCCTGATTCCGTATGGGCAGTTGTTTTTTCTGCCGCCGTGTTTGTATAGACTTTTTCAATCGTCCGGCCATCGACGGTATAGTCGGAAGGGGAAAGGGAAGATGAAAGAACCGGCGCATCGTACTGGACGATGACATGAGAGACGTGCTCGCCATCTCCTGTAACTTCCCCGATGGCTTCAGCCTCTGTAATATGATTGGCAGCAAAAGACGTGCTGCCCAGTGAGAGACACAGCATGATAGCGGCGCCCAGCCGGCGCCAGGATTTCCATTTCATTTGCATAGGACCTTCTTTTCTGATGACAAGTAAAACTAATAATATATATCAATTGACCTTAGTATACACAGAAAAGATGGCGGTTTCGTCACAATACAGACACAGTTCATCGCGGACTGCCTGACGCAACGGACTATCAGCTGATTTTGCTGCCGTTGGCTTTCATCTTGAAACGCAGGCCCAGGACTTTTAGTAGTTTGCCTGCCGTCATAGCGACTTTGGCTGTATGATTGCTGGAATGATCGGTGTAACCCAGGGCTCCCAGTACGCGGTTTCCCTGTTCCAGATATATGTTCAATTCTTTTGCGTGAGTGATATTTTCATAGGTAAATTTCTTCATGTATCATTTATTGACAGGACTGATTCGTTCAGCCCTTCTCCTTTTTGTATTAGGAAAGCCGTAATATGGCATCGAGGGCCAGTTCCGACCGTTCACATTCCCCTGGCAGCATGGTGACCTGCCAGCAAAGGGGGCTTTCCTTCATTTTTTCTGCCGCATACATGAGACCGTTGGTTCGTTCATCGAGAAATGGCCGGTCGATCTGGTTGGGATCGCCGAGAAGAATGATTTTGGTGCCTTTTCCGGCGCGGGTAATAATGCCTTTGACCTGGTTGGGTGTCATGTTCTGGGCTTCATCGATGATCAGATAGGTTTTTTCAAGAGACCGGCCGCGGATAAAATTGAGGGCTTCTGCCTGAATGATCTGCCGGTCAAAGATTTCGTCGATCCGCTCGGCCAGTTCCTGCTCATTTTCATAGCGCAGGTCTTCGTTGCCATCGACAAGCTGTTCCAGATTGTCGCGGATAGGGCGCAGCAGGGGTGCTATTTTTTCCTGTTCATCGCCGGGCAGGAATCCGATGTCCGTATCAAACTGGGCGTTGGGACGGCAGATGAGGATGCGGCGGTATTCCCTGGTTGGATGATTGACGATCTTTTCCAGACCTACGGCAAGGGAATAAAATGTTTTGGCAGTACCGGCCTGGCCTTTGACGATGACCAGAGGTGCTTCATCGGCGGGGCGCATGAGTGCTTCCTGCAGGAAATACTGGCCGGCATTGCGCGGACGGACGCCGTAGGGCGCAGCATCGGCATATAAAAGCGGCACAGCCCGGCCATGGCGGACGCAGCCCAGGTGGGTCTTATTCCGTGAGGCATCGGCCCGCAGGAGAAGAAATTCGTTTTCGTACAAGGACGGATGACGGGGATGACCGTCGGGGCCGAGCTGGTAGAGGGCAGCTGGATCGATGCCGTCAGCACGGAACGAGGCAAATGCATCTTCTGCCACGTACCAGTCGCTGCGGCCCAGATAAGGCTGCTGGCGGACGTTGATTTGTTCCGTACTGAAATCCTGGGCTTCGATACCGAGAACCTGGGCTTTCAGACGAAGCAGCAGATCCTTGGTTACCAGTATAGGTTCCAGACTGCGCAGGTGGCAGCATACTTTCAGGATGCGGTTGTCGGACCGGTCGTCGGGAAGCGAGTCGGGCAGTTCTTCATGGATACAGTTGGTTTCGACGCGGAGCGTACCGCCGTTGGGAAGAGATACTCCCGTGAGCAGATTGCCGGACAGCCGCAGCCGTTCCAGAATGCGGATTGCCTGCCGGGCATTGTAACCCCGCTCGCCCTCTGCTTTTTTCAGTCCGTCCAGTTCTTCCAGGACGACTAAGGGCAGTACGAGATGATTTTCTTCAAAACATTGCAATGCATACGGTGCCTGAATCAGGACATTCGTGTCCAGTACATACGTCTTTGCCATGAAAATCCCCACCTTTGCCTGTGATTTGTTTACCTTTCCATCATAGGTGGTGAACATACAGGTAAGATAAAGGTTGTGTAAAAAATCGGTAAGGCTCTGGCTACTTTGCCCTGTTACGGTAAATAACGGACTGTATACGGCTAATAAATTGCATGCTATAGCTTGAATTGTAAAATGCGACTAGGACGGCCCGTTTTGCGCTGATATTTTTTTCCTACTTCAAAACAATACCCTTTTTCCAATAGTTTATTAATCATGCGGGCTGCCGACCGGGGCGTGATTTTCAGGAAATCTGCAATTTCTGCTGTTGTGAATTCATTTTTCCCGGCTTGAAGGATGAACGAATGAAGATGACTGATTGTCAGTGCGCCAATGCCGGTCCGTTGGCTGATTTCCAGAAATTCGTTGGAAATATTAGGGTGTGGTTCCGGCTGCCGATCAATAGGGGTGTATATGTGATGCAGATCATAGACGAGATAAATACGGTTACCGCCGCCGTGACGTGCCCGGTTCAATCCGGTACGGGCATGATATTGTGCTTCTATGGCCGTTTTGCCAAAGCCAATACTGACACTGATAGTGCTGGCCGTATTTTCCCGGATAGTTTCGAACATGGAAAAATCTTCCAATCCCCTTGTTTGCCGTTCGATGATGTCCCGGGAGGTAAAAAACATAAATAACTGTTCCGTAACGTGGAAAACAGGAGATTCAATTTCTACGGATAAATCGTAAATGTGTTTGATAACGTTGACATTTTCCAGCATACCCTGATATTCATTACGTTCTGTATAAGGCAGTCTGTCGTTTTTGAAATCATCAATGCCGACGTAGATGATGACAAACTGACTTTCCCGGCTGACCGTAAACAAATACGTCGTATATACTTTCTGAAGACTGTTGTAAATATCTAATAAAGTAGGGACGACGCAGGCTACGGGATAGCCCAGTTTTTTTAACGGTTCGTATACTTTGGCGAATTTGGTCAGACAGGCAATATCTTTATTAAACCGATATTGGTTTTTGAAAAATTGGAGCGTCTCTTCAATATAGGCTTCATTAAAATCATATACAGGAGCAAAGACGATGTGAGTCTGGTCGAGGGGAATGCCCAGCTCTTCATAAATGTCGAAGACGAGCTGGTGATCCTGTATATCGGTTACCAGATGATATATATTATGCCCCTGCAGGGTAAGCTGAAACAAATAATTCAGACATCCTGCGTGGGAATGTTCGACAAATTCCCAAGGAATACTGGGAGTGACCTTGGCCTGCGTATAGAGTTTGGCTGTTTCTCCCAAAAATAAAAGCTGATCGAATTCCTGCTGTCGCCCTTCAATGCAGAAAGGAATGTCAAAAATGGCATCGTAGATAATCGGTGTAATTTCTATCTGGGAAAATTGTCCGACAAGTTTGGTTAAAAGACGGACATGGGTTTGTGGCACAATAAAACCAAGTTTCAATGTCATTCCTCCTTATAAATAGAGAAAAATTATGGAAGATACAAAGAAATTTAAGTTTTGGTCATAATAATAGCCTATTAAAGACACTTGAAAAGAATTATGATATGAGCATAAAAGAGAGAATAATATAAAGAATAAAAATAAGAAAACAATAAAATATAAAACGTGTTTACTGGTATACGAAACTGTCCTTATATATGTATTGTAAACTAAGTTGCAGAAAGCGTAAATACAGAATATGTAATTTGATAAAAAGATAGTTATGCCGTATATTCCGGAGTATGGCTTTTCATCATTTCTCATAGTACATATCAATATGATTTAAAACGAGGCGATGATTGTACACGATAGCGCTGTCGGCAGGATATCTTTTGCACTTTTTATGACAAAATGTATTAGAAAAAGGATGTGACGATATGGAAAAGGCGAAGACGAGTTGGACGAAATATGTTATTCCTGGTTTTGTTTTTCAACAAGTAGTCATTGGCGGCGGATATGGTACAGGTGCTGAGATTGCGCAATTTTTTGGGACGCAGGGACTATTGGGCGGTTTTTTGGCACAGATGATCACGATGGTTGTCTGGACGCTGATGTGTGTGATTACTTTTGAATTCGTTCGTATCTTCAAGACCTATGATTATGGGTCTCTCATGAAACGACTTCTCGGCCGGGGGGCTATCCTGTATGAAGTATGTTACTGGGCCATGATGGTCATCATTATGGGCGTCGTCTGTGCCAGTGCCGGCAGTATGCTCAACAGTCTTACCGGGCTTTCCAAATGGTTTGGCATCGGCATTCTTTCGGCCGGTATGGTGATTTTGGTCTTGAAAGGAACGGCAACGATTGAAAAGGCGCTTACCGTGTGGGGATATATCCTGTATGCCGTATACATCCTCTTTATGGCTGTCGTTTTCTATAAATTCGGAGGAGCTATTGCCAATGAATTCGCCCGGGCAGAAATCGGGGGCGACTGGTGGTTCAACGGCCTGCGGTATTCCTTCTATAATCTTGTCGTTGTCGCCGTGGTATTATACACGGTGCGGGATTTAAAAACCCGCAAAGAAGCGGTCCTGTGTGGGATTATTTCCGGAATCTTTGGCATTATTCCGGCGGTATTGCTTCTCCTGGTGATGGGCTGTAATTTTACGGCAGCTATCCAGGCAGAAATACCTGTCGCTGTCGTCTTTGAAGAATTGAACATGCTATGGCTCTATATCCTCTTTGAAAGTGTGCTCCTGGGTACACTCATCGCGACCGGCACAGGTTTTATTAAAGCTGTAGATGACCGTGTGGAAATTGCATATAAACGGGCGAAAGGCTATGTACCCCGCTGGGTACGCCCTGCTATTGCGGTGGGTCTTACTGCTCTGGGAGTCGTTGTGTCTACCTTTGGGCTGATTCCGCTTATTGCTCAGGGCTATGGCATTATATGCTGGGGGTTCTTCCTCTTCTTTGCCTTGCCCATGCTCACCATAGGATTGTATAAAATTAACAGTCATGATCCTGATGCTGAAATTGAAGCGGAAATATATAACGAGAATTAACGTACCGGATTTTGGAGGAGAAGGAGCTGAAAGAGTATGAAACAAATGGCGTGTCAGGAATGGGTAAACCGGGATGCAGAAGTTGTTGCAACTTGCCAGCATCTTTCGTATTTTCCTCTTGTAGTAGAATCTGCACAAGGGGATATTGTGACCGATAAAGATGGCAACCGTTTTATTGACTTCCTTACGAGTGCATCATCGCTGAATCTGGGAAGCTGCCATCCGGAAATCATGTCTGCCGTACAAGAGCAATTTCAGAAATGCACGCAGTATACTCCGGCATATACATACAATGAAGCGACGATTACCTACGCGGAAAATCTGGTTTCCGTCTACCCGGGAGGGGTGAAGGCTAAGATTGCCTTTGGAAACTGTGGGTCCGATGCCAACGATTGCGCTGTAAAATTTGCCAGGGCCTATACGGGACGAAAAAAAATTATTACCTTTTTGAACTCGTATCATGGAAATACTTACGGTTCGTGCAGTATGACTGCCTGTACACCGAGAATGCGGGAAAAGATGGGGCCATTCCTTCCGGAAATTTATCATTTTCCTTATTTTGGCATCAATCTTCCGGATGAACAGGTAGAGCGGGACTGTCTGCAAGCTATAGAAAATGCCTTTTCTATGTATCTATCACCGGAAGAAGTGGCAGCTGTTGTCATCGAGCCGATACAAGGAGATGGTGGTATATTGCCGGCTCATCCGATATTCATTCGGAAACTATATGATTTATGTCAAAAATACCATATCTTATTTATTTCTGAAGAAGTACAGCAGGGATTTTACCGGACAGGGAAGTTTTTTGCTATCGAACATTATGGTGTCATCCCTGATGGTATTATCATGGGAAAATCCATCGGCGGTGGTTTCCCTCTGGGAGCTTTTATGGCACGGGCTGATATTATGGATTCTCTTCCGGCTCCGGCACATCTGTTTACATTGGGAGGCAACCAGGTATCCTGTGCGGCAGGAAATGCACTCTTTACTATCTTGCAGAGAAGAGCTTTTCAAGAACAACTTGCCCGGACCATTAAGCTCCTTTGGGAAGAAGCCGGACAGTTGCAGCGGAAGCATCCTGATGTAGTAGGCTTCGTACGGGGAATCGGTATGTCTATGGGTATTGGTATCGTAAAAAAAACAGATACCGGTGAATACAGAGCCGATCCGGAGGGCACCTATAAAATTTTATACCGGGCATACGAAAATCATTTGCTGATCATCAATGTAGGTGCCAACGTCCTGCGGGTGCAGCCGCCACTGAATATATCGGACGACCATTTGAGAAAAGGATTTGCTATTTTGGATCAGGCAATGACGGATTTTGAAAAAGGAGACATTCCCGATGCCGTTCTGGCCGGTAAAAAAGGCTGGTAATATAAAATTAAATTTAGATTTTAGTTATTGCGATGATGGTTCCCGGCATTCTAAATTCTATTGACACAAGGCCGGTGTATTTGGTATACTAATTGCATAATCACATATAGTAGTAAAAGGGAGTAACCTTTTAGCTGGCGTCAACATGCATGCCCATTGGGCTGGTGCCTGCGTTGTAACCATTTTACAATAGGTGAGACTTTTCCATACTGTCCGTCAGACGGCATGGGAAAGTCTCATTTTTTTATCGTATGTTCATGTAAAGGAGAATGCATCATGGAATGGACCTTGGTTTCCTGGGATTTTATAACAGCCCTCGCATCCATTATTATGCTGGATATTCTGCTCGGCGGTGATAATGCCGTCGTCATCGCCATGGCGGCCAATAAACTGCCGTCGGATTTGCGAAAAAAAGCCATACTCATCGGCACTGGTGGGGCTGTCATCATCCGCCTCGTTATGACACTGATTGCCGTATGGCTCCTGTCGATTCCTTATCTGCAGGTCCTGGGCGGGCTGATTTTGCTGCCTATTGCTATCAAGTTACTGCTGCCGGCAGAGCATGATGAGAAAATTAACGCTTCGGACACGCTGATGGGTGCCATCCGGACTATTATCATTGCCGACGCGGCTATGGGTGTCGATAATGTACTGGCTATTGCCGGGGCATCTCATGGAAGCTTTATCCTCGTCGCCTGCGGGTTTCTCATCAGTATCCCGATTATCGTCGGGGGCAGCACGGTTATTGGCAGGATTATGGACCGCTTCCCAGTCGTACTTTATGGCGGTGCAGGCCTTCTGGGCTGGACGGCCGGTTCCATGATCATGCATGACGCTGTGGTGGGAAGCCTGATCATGAGGATTGCCGGCAGCTGGACAGAATTCGCCATTCCGGCGGTATTGGCGGTTTTTGTCTGCAGTACGGGTTATATCTTTTCGAGACATAAAAAAAGCACTTCTTTAAATCTTGAGAAGTTGTCGTAAACACGGCTCAATCTGGATTCCTTCCCGGGCGTCTGAACCGGCCTGGCGGGTATAGTCGAGGGCATAGGACAGAAAATCGAGGGACAGGCGCATGGCCATGTGAATAGAGTGGTTCCGGAGCAGTGCGCCTGTAAGGACGCTGGCAAATAAATCGCTCAGACCATCCACTTGTTTCCGTACGCGGTAAATCTGGCATTCGTCATAGGTATGGGTAGTACCGTCAAAACTGACATTTTTTATCTTTATATCTGATGCGGGAATTCGGGTAATCACGACATACCGTGGGCCTAATGACGAAAGCTGGTGGCAGAGCCGGAGGACATCTTTTAAGGAAGGAAAAGATGGGACAACTGGTGTCCCGGTCAGCATACAGGCCTCTATCAGTGTCGGCGTAATGACCGTGGCCTTTCGTATGAGAGTGCGCATTTTTTCTATCATATCCTGACTATAGACGGGAAGAGGGCGGCCGGCAAATGACATGACCGGATCGATTACGACAAGGGTATTTTCGTCAGAAAAGCGGCGGATAGCTTCCCAGACAATTTGCATCTGTTGGAAATCTGATAAAAATCCACTGTAAATAGCCTGATAGGAACAGCCGATTTCTTCCCATTTTTCCATGAATAAACATGTATCAGACAATACATCCGAACTATAACATGTCTGATATGTGATATTATTACTGGACAAGGTTGTCGGCAGGGGACAGACTTGAAACCCCATAGCAGAAATAACCGGTACGACAGCAGTCAGCGAGCAGCGGCCAAAAGAGCATAAATCATGAATGGCCAGTACACGCTTGGTAAACATGATCATCACCTCTTGGAATAATATATTATACCCATTGTATATGATATATTGTATGAATACAAGTTGTATTTAGTTCTTTATGCGTATTATATATAGCCGGAAGACCGATAGGAAAAAAGGGGTGTCTATAGTATACTAAAAGAAAAAGGGGATGGGAGGGATTGACATGAAAATTATTGATGGAACTCAGCGGCTGCCTGAACTAAAGGAACTGATTGTGGAATATACCGATTCTCTGCACATGAATCTAAGTTTTCAGAATCTGTCAGATGAACTGGCTCATCTGGAACAACGTTATGTACCGCCTTATGGCCGCATCTATGCAGCCGTGGCCGATGACGGAGCGGTTATTGGCTGTATTGCCTATCACCGCCACGATGACCGGCGCTGTGAAATGAAGCGGTTATATGTCAAACCGGCATACCGTCATCTTCATGCCGGGCGTATGCTCGTAGAGAAGATTGTCAATCAGGCCTGTGCAGATGGATATAAGGAAATGGTGTTGGATTCGTTTACCGATACGATGAAAAGCGCCATTCATACGTATGAACGATTCGGATTTACCGAAATCCCGGCGTATTATCATAATCCCATGCCCAATGTGATTTATCTGAAAAAAGATTTGTAAAGACGAAAGCCGCAACAAAATGAGCAGCTGCCCATTTGTTGCGGCTTTACATGTATGTGAGTTGTTTTTCATGAGATGCTTGGACAACTATCTATAAGATTTTCAGATAGTTTCCTTGTTTTTACGCATCGAGTTTATTTTTGTGGAGCATGATCTGCAGGATTTCCTTATCGGTCTGTTCCATTCCCTTTTTAGCCAGTTCGCCAATATTGCGGATGGATTCATCGGGATTGTTACTGACCAGGCCTTCACTGCCGGTTACGCGGATATTGTGCAGGCTGAGCATGACTGCCCGGCAGGCGGCGTCGCAGGCTGTGGCGACTTTCAGGGTGCAGCTGTTGCCGGCGCCATCACATACCATACCGATATGGTCACCGGTCATGTTGGAAATGGTATCCTGCACGTCCTGGAATTTGCCTCCCAGGAGCCAGACCATCCCCGTAGCAGCTCCCATGGCGGCCGTGCCGCAGGCGCAGAGCGCGGAGAGTTTGGGAAGGAAGCTGTGAATGTAAATGGCCGTCATATGAGACATGGTAAGGGCGCGGATGAGCTGTTCCTTGGATGCCTTTACTTTCTGTGCCGTTACGACGACGGGAATGGTAGCCGTGATTCCCTGGTTGCCAGAACCGGAATTGGTCATGGCCGGAAGCGGGGCCCCTCCCATGCGGGCATCAGAAGCTCCGGCTGTCTTCATGATAATCATGTCCTGCAGGGCGTTACTAAGGAATCCCGTATGGATTTCTGATTTCATCGTATAACCGATGCAGTGGCCGTATTTTTCTGAAAGACCAACTTTGGATAATTCTTCATTTAATTTAGCGGCTTCTTCCATGAAGCGGATATCGTCAATGGGACATTCGGTTGCAAATTGATAGACATCCTTTAATGTCAGGTTGTTCAGGAACTGTTCTTCCGGAGAGATTTCGTCCCGGCTCATCGGCGGTGCTTCAAAGAGGACGGCATCGTCTTTTTCGATGCGCACGACATTGGTGTGATCGTCGGCAATGCAGACCCGTGCCGTATGGCCGCCGCCATAGACTTTGGCTTCGGAATAGAGGACATTGGGAACGTCGGCGATATCGACTGATACGAGCTTGTCAGCGACCATCTTTTTGCCCTTCCGTACGACGTCAGGAGACAAGCGTTTCAGTACTTGCAGACCGCCTTTGGGGTCACCGCCCAGTGCACCGACGGCTGCCGCGATGTACAGCCCCGGTGTTTCCGTTCCCGGCACGATGACGGCCATCCCGTTTTTCATCATGTTAGCCGATACCCTTGCTTCAATTTTTTCTACAGGCTGCCCCAGCTTTTCCGCAGCTACAGCCGATGCGTAGGCAAGCGATATCGGCTCCGTACACCCCGTGGCGGGTTTTACTTCTTTGTGCAGACAATCGACCATCTTTTCCCACATTTCTTCTAATTCCATGCAAATCGTCTCCTTTATAAAAACAAAATTTTAAGATAGACGTATCCTAATAAAATTATAAGGCAATCGGGAGACAATGTAAATGTTTAAAGTATTTAGAATTATATTCAATAAATATCACCATGCAATGGCTTGCAGGGAGTTCGTACGATGTATCGGTATATCTTGACAACCATTTCAAATAGCGTTAAGATATAACTAAATTTCATAGGACGTGCGGCAAAGGCGCTGTTGGACATAGATCCGGCAGCGCCTTTTACTGTACCAGTTCCCATGAAATATGGATTTGTAAATTTTCATTAATTTCTTTATCACAACCATTGCATACTGTATACAACAGTGCGTGACCAGGAGGGGTATCATGAGAACAGAACATGATTTTTTGGGAGAAATGAATGTGCCAGATGACGTATATTATGGCGTACAGACCATGCGTGCTTTGGAAAATTTCCATATTACAG
This sequence comes from Megasphaera sp. UBA4382, assembly GCF_002391155.1. Lineage (NCBI taxonomy): Bacteria > Bacillati > Bacillota > Negativicutes > Veillonellales > Veillonellaceae > Megasphaera > Megasphaera sp. UBA4382. The sequence continues at coordinate 15,472 of NZ_DGRS01000058.1, forward strand.
GCAATCATCTCGACCCGGATTTCATTCATGCCATGGCGCTGGTCAAAAAAGCAGCCGCGCTGGCAAATATGAAGACAGGCCGTCTGCCGAAGAAAATAGGCACGGCTCTGGTACAGGCAGCCGATGAAATCCTGGACGGGAAATGGCTTGACCAGTTCCCGGTCGATCCAATCCAGGGTGGTGCCGGTACATCGGTCAATATGAATATGAACGAAGTACTCTGCAACCGCGCACTGGAAATCCTGGGGCAGCCCAAAGGACGGTATGATATCGTATCACCGAATAATCATGCAAATATGGCCCAGTCCACGAACGATGTATTTCCTACGAGTATGAAGGTCTGCCTCATCCTCAAAGGAAAAAAACTGAACGAAGCATTGCGGGCTTTGGAAGAGGCTCTTCTCGATAAAGAAGAAGACTTTAAAGATGTCATCAAGATGGGGCGGACCCACCTGCAGGATGCCGTACCGGTGACACTGGGACAGGAAATGGGGGCCTATGCATCGGCTGTACACCGGGGTCGCAAACGGATCAAGCGGTCTCTTGAAGGTGTACATACTATCAATATGGGCGGTACTGCCGTTGGTACCGGCCTCAATGCCGAACCTCAGTACATCCGGGGCGTTGCCAAAGAATTGTCCGGACTTACGGGGGAACTGTTTACGACGGCCAGCAATCTCATTGACATGACTAATAATACGGACGGCTTTGCTGAAGTATCGTCAGCCATGAAATGCACGGCTCTGGTGCTGATTAAAATGGCAAACGATTTCCGTCTCATGGCATCGGGCCCGCGCTGTGGCCTCAATGAACTGAAACTGCCGGCCCGTCAGCCCGGTTCATCTATCATGCCGGGTAAAGTCAATCCCGTCATGGCAGAAGTACTCGACCAGGCCTGCTATCAGGTCATTGGCAACGACCTGGCCGTCACCTTTGCTTCGGAAAACGGCCAGTTCGAACTCAATGTCATGGAACCGGTCATGGCGTATAATCTTTTTAGTGCCATGCAGTGCCTGACGAATGCAATTTATGCGTTCATTGATAAACTGCTGAACGGTCTGGAAGCCAACCGCAGCCAGTGCCAGTACTGGGTTGATCACAGTGTCGGCATCATCACGGCACTGCTGCCGCATATCGGCTATGAAAAGGCTTCGTTCCTGGCACGGGAAGCTTATGCGACCAAACGGCCCGTGCGGGATATTATCCGGGAACATCATATCCTGACGGAAGAACAAATGGAACATATCCTGTCTCCCTGGGAAATGACGACGCCGGGTATTGCCGGTGCGGCCTGGATGGAAGCTTCACAGCGAAAAATCAGCGGCTGATTATCGTTCAATATCCGTCGGGATGCGTTTATATGGCAATTTTTCCAGAATCTGGTCCATGGCCCGTCCCAGAATTTCATTGGGGTCATTGAGGATAGAGGCTTCATCCCGTTCTGAGCCGCGGGAACTATAACTCTTCAGTGTCTGATCTTTGACATTGTAGGCATATACCCGCAGGTCATACCAGCATTCTGTGAAAAATTCGTCGTCATCATACCAGCCGCGGTATGCGTGATACTGCCGCCAGATCCAGGTCCGTACGACCGGGACGAGGACGACATCGGCTTTGTAGGATGCGGCCAGTCTTTGCATCGTATCTTCTGTTATGTCTTCCGGGGAAATCGTTTCCGCTGCATACTGGCGGTCCCAGTAGGGAAGGCGGAAGGGCTGGCGCAGACGCTGTTCCATGAAATGGGCAGGGTAACCGCCCTGGGTCGTACGGACCAGAAGGATTGTCCGTTCGTTGTCGAACCGTGCGGTATCATCTGCCGGCTGGCTGGCCGTGACGGGCGGAGTAGTGGCAGGGGATGATCCGGCCGTGTCTGCAGCAAAGGATGCACCGGCTATGGTAACGAGCAGAATGAGGAAGAGACATATCTTTTTCATAAGGCAGAACCTCCTTGATTTACGGGATTTTTCTACATTATACTACAATTTTCAACAAAAGTAAGACAAAATGAAATTTGAAATAACAAGAAAGAATGCACTTCAATTCTAAAATCCTATAGATGAATTGCATTAATTATTAACGAGAATGCCTGAAAAGTCAATGTTAATAATTTTAAGTTTAACGTTTTAATGCGTGTTTTTTTTAAGATGCGAAGAAAAAAACTTCTTGACTTTCTCATACACCGTGCGTATAATAAGCATCAACAAATCCACAGACACCGTGTTGACTGGGAGTAGTAAGGGTAATCCCCCATGACAGAGAACCGTTGCAGGCTGAGAGACGGGATGGGCAGATACCGTGAAGTCACCCATGAGCAGCTGCCCGAACGCTTTGCAAGTAGACGCAGCCGGAAGACCACCGTTAGCGGGTCAGGCATTGCAAGGAACGGGGGTTCCGGAGATGCACAGAGGGGTCGTTACGACAATAAGAGTGGTACCGCAGAGCTGAACGCTTTGTCTCTTTTAAAAGAGACAAAGCGTTTTTTTACACAAAAAGCGGAATAGTCATCAGGATTTGTTACTGGGGTATATTTTATTTATATTTATTATTCGTACACGCATCATCGGGGGGATTCATATGATGGATTTAATCGGGAAATTAAGTGGTTTTGTTGGAAAGAACCTGACGTACATCGTATTTCTTGTCGTTATCTGGGCATACTTTATGCCGGGCGCATTTTTATGGGCCGTACCGCATACGGTATTGCTTCTGGGGGTCATCATGTTTGGTATGGGGATGACGCTGCATGCCAAAGACTTCAGACTCATCCTGCAGCGGCCAAAAGAAGTCCTCATCGGCTGCACGGCTCACTACACGATTATGCCGCTCCTGGCCTATGGACTGGTACTGGCTTTTCAGATGCCACCGGAAATGGCTGTCGGCATGATTCTGCTGGGGTCCTGTCCGAGCGGCACAGCATCCAACGTCATGGGCTTCCTGGCGAAAGCCGATGTACCACTGTCCGTATCCATTACGACCTGTTCGACTCTGCTGGCACCCATCATGATGCCCTTCATCGTCTGGGGACTGGCTGGCCAGTGGGTTGAAGTTTCTTTCTTTGCCATGGCCATGACGGTTATGAAAGTTATTCTGGTTCCTTTGGTTCTGGGACTCATCGTTCATCGCATCATGGGTGAAAAGCACGTCGCTTCTTTGTCGAAAGTACTGGTACTCGTTTCTGCTTTTGGCGTATTGGTCATCGTCGGTGGCGTTATTGCTATCAATGGTGTCAAAATCCTGGAAATGGGATTCTTCATTATCCTCATGGTACTCATCCATAATCTGGGCGGTTTCCTCATTGGCTACTTCGTTACAGGTAAATTAGGACTGGGTAAGAAACAGCAGCATTCCGTCACGCTGGAAGTTGGCATGCAGAACGATGCCCTGGCTATTTCCCTTGTTTCCGTCTTCTTCGCTCCGGCTGTAGCCATTCCGGCCGCTGTCGGTGCTGCTATCCATCAGGTCACCGGGTCCATCCTGGCCGGGATTTTTGCCCGCAACATGGATAAGATAGAAGCCCGGGATGCAGAAAAACAGCGCGAAACCATCACCGTTCCGGCGCAGCATTAAAAAGAGAATACAATAAAGTAAAACAGAGGATGCGCAGAATGGCTTTAAAAGCCTGTAGTGCAGCATCCTCTGTTTTTTTAGTTTTAGAAATGAGTTACGTCGCCCAGAATGGGTGTCGTATCGTCCATATGGGGCATCATCTGCTCTAATGCCCGGAGCATGGCTTCTTTGTCTTTGGGCAGTGTGCCGCCTACGGGATAGAGATTGGAAACGTGATTGCTTCGGAAAATGCAGGGCTCTGTCATTTCCGTATGGCGCAGGAGCTCGTCCAGTTCCCGGATAAATCCCCGGGCCGTCAGAGGTGTAAAGGTGCCGTCTTGTACTTCCTTGTACAGGGGAACGAATTCGGGAATGATCAGGGACAGGGCGCTGAGCATGGTGGGATTGATGGCAGACACGACTTCCGCCGTGTGCAGGGCGTGTTCATGGGTCCGTTCCTGACCACCCAGGCCGAGAAGAATCATGGCAGATAATTTAAACCCCGCAGCCAGCGCTTTCTGGCCGGCCCGCACGGTGAGTTCCGCCGTCGTACCCTTATGGACCCGGGTGAGGACCGCATCGTCGCCGCTTTCGATTCCCGTATAGAGAATTCCAAGACCTGCTTCGTGAAGTGCAGTCAGTTCTTCCGGTGTCTTGCGGTCGATGTCAGCCGGAGTCGCATAGGCGCCGACGCGGGTCAGGCGGGGGAACAGGTCATAGCATTTTTTTATGATGTGCAGCAGGTCTTTGGTTTTCAGGACCAGGGCGTCGCCGTCAGCGATAAAGACACGGCGCACATAGGGGTAAGCGGCGGCACCGCGTTCAATGATACCGTCGATTTCTTCCAGGGGACGGATCCGGAACCGCGATTCCTTATACATCGGGCAGAATGTGCACGTATTGTGGGAACAGCCGATGGTGGCACGCAATATGAAACTATAGGCTTCGCTGGGGGGACGAAATACCATGCCTTCAGCGTCATCAATATACATATCTATCATCCTTTCATGGGAGAATGGTACTATTATACTATACTTTATATCTTATAGTAAAAAGATTTGTGCAACCGGCAGGTGATTCTGGATAGATTAACCATTCATATTGACAAATATCAATGTGAATGGTATTCTTATCACATAGATGAAAATAAATGTGACAAGGAGGCGTACCAGATGTGGCTGTTTATTCAAAATCAGATCTTAGGGATGCAATGGTTGAACGGACTGATTTCTGATGGATTAATTCGGGCCGGTGTAGATATAGAAAGCCGGCTTGGCGGCAGTCTGCAGTTCTTTTTATATGATGTCATCAAGATTACCTTGCTGCTCTGTGTCCTGATTTTTGCTATTTCGTATATCCAGAGCTTTTTCCCTCCCGAGCGGAGCCGGAAAATTATGGGACGGTTCCATGGAATCGGGGCGAATATCATGGGAGCTTTGCTGGGAACGGTCACTCCCTTTTGTTCATGCTCATCCATTCCGCTGTTTATGGGATTTACCAGTGCCGGTCTTCCGCTGGGAGTTACCTTTTCGTTCCTCATTTCGTCGCCTATGGTAGATCTGGGGAGTCTCGTCCTGCTGATTAGTATTTTTGGTTACAAGATTGCAGCGGCTTATGTCGTGTTTGGACTTATCATTGCCGTCATAGGGGGCTCGATCATAGAACGGATACATCTGGAAAATGAGGTCGAAGATTTTATCCGTCAGGCTGTTGCAGGCCCGGATATAGAACCGGCTGAACTGACCGTATGGGACAGGCTGGAATTCGCCAGAGACCAGATGACCGGAACATTTAAAAAAGTATTTCCCTATATCCTGATCGGCGTAGGTATAGGAGCGCTGATTCATAACTGGATTCCGGAAACTATGGTCGAAACGGTGCTTGGCAGTCAGAATCAGTGGGGCGTCATCCTTGCGACGCTGGTAGGCGTTCCTATGTATGCAGATATTTTTGGAACCATTCCCATTGCCGAAGCACTGCTGGGAAAAGGTGCTCTCCTTGGTGCCGTCCTCAGTTTCATGATGGCCGTGACGACACTCAGCCTGCCGTCCCTGATTCTCCTGCGCAAGGCAGTAAAGCCGAAATTGCTGGGCGTCTTTGTAGCTATTTGTGTTGTGGGAATCATCCTGGTCGGATATGGTTTCAATGCTCTGCGATATGTATTATTGTGAGGTGGTAAGATGAATGCTATGGATGTGTCCCTCATATGTAAGGCGCTGGGAGATTCTAACCGTCTGCAGATTGTCGGGCTGCTGACAAAGGGAGAAATGTGCGCCTGTAAGTTATTGGAACATTTTCAGATTACCCAGCCCACGTTATCTCATCATATGAAAATACTGACAGAATGCGGGTTGGTAAAAAGCCGTAAAGAATGGAAGAATACATACTATTCCCTTAATTGTGATGTCCTTACGGCATTCCGTTCCTTTATTGATTCCCTGAATTGCGGCCCTGCCTGTTACCGGAAGGCGGAGCCCTGTTCCGATAAGGACGGAAACGGCGCAGACCGGTAATATCACATAAGGCGTGAGGTGAATCGTATGAATCGTAAAGAATCGGGGATTAATTTTTTTCAAAAATATCTTACAGTCTGGGTTCTGCTCTGTATGGCAGTGGGAATACTAATTGGACATAGTATCCCGCAAATACCTGCCGTATTAGGGAGCATGGAAATTGCAGGCATATCGATCCCCATTGCCGTGTTGATATGGATTATGATTTATCCAATGATGATCAAAGTAGATTTCCAGAGTGTCCGGGAAGTCGGCAGGAACCCCAAAGGTTTATTTGTTACCTGGATTACGAACTGGCTGATTAAACCATTTACGATGTATGGCATTGCTTATGTTTTTCTCTTTGGCTTTTTTTCCAGCTGTATGACGCCGGAATTAGCAAAACAGTATCTGGCCGGCGCCGTCCTTTTGGGTGCGGCACCGTGTACGGCTATGGTTTTCGTCTGGAGCACGCTGACCCATGGGAATCCGGCATATACGGTAGTTCAGGTAGCTACAAATGATCTCATCATTCTGATAGCGTTTGTTCCTATCGTAAAATTTCTTCTGGGAGTTTCTCAGGTTATCGTTCCGTATAGTACACTGCTTATCAGTGTCGGTTTATTTGTTGTCCTGCCTTTGCTGGCAGGCATTATCACGCGGATACAGGTCATCAGGAGTAAAAGCCGGGAATATCTGGAACAAGTTTTTATCCATCAATTTGATGGAGTTACGACCATTGGATTATTATTAACTCTGATTATTATCTTTAGCTCCCAGGCTGATATGATTCTCAGCAATCCGTTTCATATTGTCCTCATTGCCATCCCGCTGACGATTCAGACATTTTTTATTTTCTTCATAGCTTACGGAGCTTCCAGAGTCGTACATCTTCCCTTTGAAATTGCGGCACCGGCAGGCATGATCGGAGCTTCTAATTTTTTTGAATTAGCCGTTGCCGTAGCTATTGCTTTATTTGGTACGACCAGTCCGGCAGCACTGGCAACAACCGTAGGGGTATTGACAGAAGTTCCCGTTATGTTGGCATTAGTCTGGATAGCTAATCATACAAAGGGGTGGTTCAAGTATGAAAAAACGTAAACCCGTTGTCGTCTTTATTTGTACCCATAATGCCTGCCGCAGTCAGATTGCCGAGGCTTTCGGGAGAGTGATGGCAGGAGATGTTTTTACCAGTTATTCTGCCGGTACGCATAGTAAAGACGCCATCAACCCCGATGTCGTGCGGCTGATGACGGAAAAATATGGTATAGATGTTATAAAAAACGGACAGAGGCCCAAGATGATTTCAGAACTTCCCCGTGCAGACTGGGTCATTACCATGGGATGTGGTGTACAATGCCCGGCTGTCCAGGGCAGGCATCATGAAGACTGGGGGCTGGAAGATCCGACAGGGAAAAATGATGCAGTTTATATTGATGTCATGGAACAAATCCGGCGTTATATTGCCGGGTTGAAAGAAAAGATAAAACAGGAGGATGATGTATGATGAAAATCAAAGTATTAGGAAGCGGATGCAGCAAATGCGAAGCCCTGCTGGCAGCGACGAAAGAAGCCGTCCAGCACCTCGGTATTGATGCCAGGATTGAGTACGTAACGGATTTTGCCCAGATTGCCCGGTATGGCGTCATGAGCACACCGGCCCTTGTCGTAGACGAAAAAGTGGTATCGGTAGGCAGAGTACTCAAAGCCGGTCAGATAGAATCATTCCTGAAATAGGGCCCAGAAAAAAACGGCAGCAGCTGTGCAGTGAAAACTGCGCGGCTGCTGCCGTTTTTTTTGCCGGTGTGACTATTATTTTCCGTGTTTTGTCTGGAATGCAATCATATGGGCTTCTTTATCGGTGTGGCCTTCGGCCTTTGCCTTTTCGATGAGAGCCAGCATTTCTTCATAAGCTGTCGGAATGATGCGGGTAATCCGGCCCTGTGTGTCTTCCCAGTTTTCCAGGAGACGACGGCCCAGTTCGCTGCCAGTGTACTGGACGTGGCGGGCGAGCATAGCTTTGACGATGGCGATTTCGCCTTCATCGGTGAGATCTTCCAGATGTACTAGGTCCTGGTTGCAGTTCGTCGGTTCCAGGTCATAGACATAGGCAATACCGCCAGACATGCCGGCTGCGAAATTCCGGCCCGTACGTCCCAGCACGAGGACGCGGCCACCGGTCATGTATTCACAGCCGTGATTGCCTACACCTTCGACGACGGCCGTAATGCCGCTGTTGCGGACGCAGAACCGTTCACCAGCAATGCCGTTGATGTAGGCTTCCCCGCTGGTAGCACCGTAAAAAGCCACGTTGCCGATGATGATGTTGTCTTCTGCCGGGAATACCGATTCTATTGGCGGATGGACGATAATCTTGCCACCGGAGAGGCCTTTGCCGAGATAATCATTGGCATCGCCTTCCAGTTCCAGCGTCAGTCCCTTGGGGATGAAGGATCCGAAACTCTGACCGGCCGATCCGACGAAGCAGAGCTTGATTGTATCTTCGGCCAGACCTTCTTCTCCGTAGCGCCGGGTAATTTCACTGCCCAGGAGAGTACCTGTCACGCGGTCCGTGTTTTTGATGCGCAGGCGGGCACGGATGTGTTTTTTCTGTTCCAGGGCCGGACGGCACATGCGCACCAGTTTCGACATGTCCAGTGTCTTAGAAATTTCATGGTCCTGGGGTGTCGTGAAGTGATGACCGATGCGGATATCCGTGTATGGACGATAGAGGAGCTGCTTCAGATTGACTGTGGAAGCCTTCCAGTTCGGTGCCGTGTCTTTCTGCTTCAACAGATCATAACGGCCCACCATGTCGTCGATTTTGTGGAATCCCAGACGGGCCATGATTTCCCGCAGGTCCCGGGCGATGAAGTGCATGAAATTGATGATATATTCCGGCTTGCCTTTGAAATTCTTCCGCAGCTTTTCATTCTGTGTGCACACACCGTACGGGCAGGTGTTGAGGTGACATACGCGGAGCATATGGCAGCCGATAGCCATAAGGGGCGCCGTGCCGAATCCAAAGAGTTCAGCGCCAAACAGAGCGGCAATGGCTACGTCGCGGCCCGTGAGCAGTTTGCCATCTACCTCGACGCGTACCCGGTCGCGGAGCTGATTGAGGAGCAGTGTCTGCTGTACTTCCGAAAGGCCGATTTCCCAGGGAAGTCCGGCATGGCGCAGACTGGTCCGCGGAGATGCCCCGGTACCGCCATCGAAGCCGCTGATGGTCAATTCATCGGCTTTGGCTTTGACGACGCCGGCGGCAATGGTACCGATGCCGGCGCCACTGGTCAGTTTGACGCCGATACGGGCGTTGCGGTTGGCATTCTTCAGGTCGAAAATGAGTTCTGCCAGATCTTCGATGGAATAAACGTCGTGATGCGGTGGCGGTGAAATGAGGGCGACGCCAGTCGTGGCATGGCGGGTTTTGGCGATGTCGGGATAGACCTTGCTGCCGGGCAGATGGCCGCCTTCGCCGGGCTTGGCACCCTGGGCGCACTTAATCTGTAGTTCTGCCGCATGGACCAGGTAGTTGCTGGTTACACCGAAACGGGCCGAAGCGACCTGTTTGATCTTATCATTGGTATCGGTATCAAACCGGGCTGCGTCTTCGCCGCCTTCGCCAGTATTGCTCATGCCGCCGAGACGGTTCATGGCCCGGGCCACACATTCGTGGGCTTCCTTGCTGAGGGCGCCGTAACTCATGGCACCGGTACGGAACCGTTTGACGATATTATCTTCCGATTCGACTTCTTCGATGGGGATGCTGCAACCGGCAGGATAGACAAATTCCAGCAAATCGCGCAGGCGGTACGTAGACGACGTATTGACCCGTTCGGCATATTCGCGGTAGAGGTCATAATCATTTGTACGGCAGGCTTTTTGCAGAAGCTGGACTGCCTGGGGATCGATGATATGAGCCTGTCCGCCTTTGCGGTACTGATAGATATCTCCCTTTTGCAGGGTATCACCGCCAGAAAAAGCAGCTTCATGACGCAGGGCGTTTTCTTTGGCTATTTCTTTCAGGCCGATGCCGCCAATGGGGCTGGGCGTATTGACAAAATACTTCTGGATCAGATCGCGGCTGATACCGACGGCTTCAAAAATCTGGGCGCCGTGGTAGCTGTGTATGGTGGAAATGCCCATTTTGGACATGACGGCCAGCATGCCGTTGACCGAGGCCTGGATATAGTTTTCCCGAGCTTCTTCACAGGAGATTTTCCCCAGTTTCTTCTTTGCAGCCAGTTCTTTGATGGATTCCAGTGCTACATACGGATTGACGGCGGTGATGCCATAGCCGACGAGGGTGCAGAAGTGATGGATTTCCCGTGGTTCCCCTGATTCCAGGATGAGACCGACATCGGAACGGACGGTCTTGCGGATGAGGAAATGATGGAGTGCCGCTGTTGCCAGCAGGGCCGGGATGGCAGCCATGCGGGAATTGATGCCCCGGTCGGACAGAATCAGGATGTTGGCACCGTTGCGGATAGCTTTCAGCGCGTCGATGCAGAGTGATTCGATAGCCGTTTCCATAGCGTCGGGGCCGCCGCCTACGGGATACAGCATAGAAATGACCGATGTGTGGAGTTTATCCGTCATGAGTGATTTGATGACGGCCATTTCTTCATTGGTCAGGATGGGCCGTTTCAGGTAGAGAGCAGCTGTATTTTCGTCATCGGGATCCATGATGTTGGCGACGTTGCCTGCCATGACGAGAGAACTCATGACGATATTTTCCCGTACGCCGTCGATAGGAGGATTGGTGACCTGGGCGAAGTTTTCCTGAAAGTAATCGTACAGCAGCTGGGGCCGGTCTGACAGGACGGGCAGGGATACGTCCATGCCCATCGAGTCAATGGGCTGTTTGCCATCGCGGGCCATGGGCAGGATGATTTTATCCATGTCTTCCTGCGTATAGCCGAAGACCATTTCCTGTTCTTTCAAATCGTATGGTATCGTTTTGTCGCTGCCGATGAGATTCTGGCGGGACATGAGATCATCCAGGTCGATGACGTGTTTTTTATACCATTCCCCATAGGGAAATTCCGTGGCAATCTGCTGCTTGATTTCTTCATCGTCGATGATGCGCTGCTGCTGCGTATCGACGAGGAGCATTTTCCCTGGCTGAAGACGGCCTTTATAAAGAACATCTTCCGGCGGAATGGAGAGTGCCCCTACTTCCGAACTGGCGATGACCCGGTCGTCGCGGGTGACATAATAGCGGGCAGGACGCAGGCCGTTGCGGTCGAGCATGCCGCCGATGACGATGCCGTCACAGAATCCGATAGCGGCAGGGCCGTCCCACGGTTCAATCATGAAGTTATGATAGCGGTAGAAATCCCGTTTTTCCTTGCTCATGAGCGGATCTTTTTCCCACGGTTCGGGAATCATCATCATCATGGCATGGGGAAGGGAGTGTCCTGTCATATACAGATATTCCAGGCAGTTGTCGAACATAGCCGAATCACTGCCGCTGTCATCGACGACGGGAAAGACCTTTTCCAGATCTGGAAAATCACTGGATTTGGATTTGCTTTCCCGGGCATTGAGCCAGTTTACATTCCCCTGGATGGTGTTGATTTCTCCGTTGTGGACGATATAACGGTTCGGATGGGCCCGGGCCCAGCTGGGGAATGTATTGGTGCTGAACCGGGAGTGGACGAGTGCCATGGAGGTCGTAAAATCCAGGTCGGACAGGTCCAGATAAAAATGGCGCAGCTGGATAGAAGTCAGCATGCCTTTATAGACAATGGTCCGCGAAGACAGACTGGCAATGTAGAAATCGGAGCCCTTTTCCTGACTGGCCGGGATGATCTTCTTTTCCGCCATCTTGCGGATGACATATAACTTGCGTTCAAAATCCATCGGGTTGGTCATAGAGGGATCTTTGCGGATAAAGACCTGCAGAAAATGAGGACGGATTGTCTTGGCGATGCTCCCGATGAGGCTTTCATCGACCGGTACATCACGCCAGCCGAGGATGGACAGGCCTTCTTCTTTGACAATCTTTTCAAATTCTTCCATCTGCTTCTTGCGGAATGTTTCGTAGCGATGGGCAAAAATCATGCCGACACCATATTCTCCTTCTGGTGGCAGGGTAAAGCCCAGGACTTCACATTCCCGGCAGAAGAACTGATGCGGTATCTGTACGAGGATTCCTGCACCGTCACCGCTCTGGGCATCGGCGCCTTCAGCGCCGCGGTGCTTCAGATTTTCCAGGATGGTTAGAGCCTGGTCGATGATATCATAAGATTTTTTCCCCTTCATATTGACGACGAAGCCAATGCCACATGCATCGTGTTCGAATGCCGGATCGTACAGCCCCTGCGGTGCCGGCAGATCACGTAATTTTTTATACATATCGATTCCCCCTCTTCATATCCCCCCGGTACAACGCAGATGTATTTTTATAACGCATACAATAAACGTTGTACAGATTGGAATTTATTATAAAGGTGAAATGTGGTTATGTCAATAAAAAATTCAAAAATAATATTGTATACATTGATAAAAATAAAGACATACAGCTAAAATAGTTTACCTTTTATTGAATTTGCGATAAAATAAAATCATTTTAACTATGATAAATAATCATAAAATGAGAGCGTCGATGATGCCGGTGATTTCTGTACCTGTATAGAATATGCAAAAAAAGACCGCACACCATGAGCCTTGGGTTCATGGCAATACGGTCTTATCAGGATAGGCAATAGAATTCGTTTTATACAGTTTTAATCAGATCGGCAAATTGTTTCCGGAACAGGCCGGCTCCGCCGTTGGCCGGATGACGAGTAGCAATGGCATCAATGCCGGCGCTTTGCAGTGTCTCTGCTGCCTTGCGGCCGATGGCACCGATACGCAGGGGCTGTTGACAGAGCGCGAGGAGCTGGCGGGTGTACGCGAGGCCTGCCGATAATTCTTCATCCGTCGGTGTGCGGTTGGAAAAGGGCGAATCCTTGTGGGGATGAAAGGGAAAAATATTCCAGAGCAGGACGTCCCGCGGATTGAGACCGTTGTCCAGGATGGCACCCCATACGTACGTATCTGTCGGTTCATTCATGCCGTGATCTCTCTGGGGGCGGCTGGTCATATACGGAGAGTCGGGACGGCTCGTGCGCTGTCCTGCATGGCCTAGGACCATGGCACTGGTCACTTGTTTGTGGGCGCCGAGGAGCATCCGTTCGCATGTGATGGCAATGCCCGTAAACCGGCATCCCTGATATCCCGCGGCTTCGGCGACAAAGAGGTAACGGGCCTGCCCAATACGCTGGGCCAGATACTCCTGCAGCTGGTGACGGCGGATTTCCGGTGCCTGTGGTCCCAGATCGCACGTACGGTCATAGTCCCGCCAGGGGTTGCATACAGCCGGGCTGGTATATGTCTGGAGAGAGTGAATGAAATCTTCTATGGTCATGGCAAAGCCTCCTTTGTGTAAAACAGGTAACAAGCGCCTATCTTTCCGGCTTCTCTGGTAAGAGGATAAAATTCTGACTGGACATAATCGCTATAACGGCCCCGTGGCACGAGGATGGTTACCCTTTCCCCTGCCGAAAGGCGCGCCATGAGACGCGGGCTGTCTTCTTCCGGGAAGGGATGTTTGCCAGCCCAGACAGAAGAACGGTACAGCCGGGCATTTTCATCGTATCCGGCCGGCTCTGTATACAAAGCGGTACGGCCCGTGTAATAGGCAAAGGATGTGCGGTACTCTTCAAAGAAGTAGAGCTGCCCCTGTAAGGCTTCTTCCTGACGGCGAAATGCCGATGCCGACCGATAATCATAGAACGGTACCAGGCCCTGATAGAGGACCAGAATATAGATGACAGCCGTACCGATGGCTGTCATGACAGGCAGTGCCGGGAAGGCATGGGTCTTCTGGGCAGCCAGGAGAAGGATGATGGAAAGAGCGATGAATAGATACAGTCCGGTCCAGCTTCCGGGAACGAAGGCCGCCTTTTTGAATAATAAGGGAGCAGCGGCGAAGAGCAGCCACCAGATGATGGCAGGCCCGGTAAGAATCGTCCAGAACCGGGCCCTGTTTTTTTCATATAAATCTCCGATACCTAATACGGCAAACAGGAGAAGCGGAATATTGGCAATATAGGCGTAGGTAGGATATTTCGTTGCAACGAGAGTATAGAACAATATCGTTCCCAGTGCCCAGATCATCATGAACTGATATTCGGCGCCATCATGACGGCGATGCCATGCTCCGTAAAGTGCGGGCCCGGTCCAGGGAAGCAGACTGACGGGGACGAGCACCAGATAATAATACCAGACGTTGACTTCCGGATGTTCCGATGCGGTGGCTCTGGCTACATTGTGCAGTCCCAGGAATCCGTCGATAAAATCGTTTCCGTGGAGCTGATACATGATTCCGTACCAGGGCAGACAGAGTAGGAGAAACAAGGCAATTCCCTGAGGCTGGAAAATCCGGCGTAGCAGTGATGCATCACGGCGCAGGGCGGCAAAGACCAGCAAAAACGTACCGGGCAGGACGATGCCGACCGGGCCTTTGGTAAGAACGGCCAGGGCGGCCATGGCATAGGCGGCCGTCATGTAGGGGCTCCGATTTTCTGTCAGGCCGATATAGGCAAAAAACAGGGTGGCTTCTGTAAAGAAGAAGAGAATCTGATCAGTAATGATAGAATGGGATACGGCCCAGACCTCCAGACTGGTGGCCATGACGGCGGCTCCCAGGACAGCCAGTTCCCGCCGGGTGCCACGGTGCAGCAGATACCAGGAAAACAGGACGACCGATCCCATGCCGAACACGGCTCCCGGCAGGCGGGAAGCAAAATCGCTGAATCCCAGCAGCGTATAAGACAGGCTGAGCATCCAATAGATGAAAATCGGTTTATCATACCAGAATGTATCGAAAATCCGGGGAGAAATCCAATCGCCGGACAAGACCATTTCCTTTGCTGTCAGTGCGTAATTTGATTCTACCGGATCGGTGATGGGCAGAGACGCATTGCCTGTAAGGAAAAATAAAAGGCTGACAATGGCGATAGCGAGTAAGAGACTGCGGGCTTTCATGTAAGACTCCTTTCCAGTGGGCCGTATGTGACAGAAAAAAACTGCCGCACGATGAGGTATGCGGCAGCAGATGGCACAGATTATTCCGTCTGGCGGCGGTTGCGGCTGCGGCGGTATTTCCAGAGACCGACGACGGCAATGACGGCGCAGACGATGCCCATTCCGATGAGCAGCTGATGATTATACTGGATCAGGTCACGCCAATGACTGCCCAGTACGGAGCCGGCCCAGACGAGCAGCAGTGTCCAGGGAATGGTGCCGATAATCGTAAACAGTACGAACCGGCCGAAGGGATAACGGGCGACGCCGGCCGGAAAGGAAATGAATGTCCGTACGCCGGGCAGGCAGCGGCAGATGATGACGGCAATACCACCGTACTTATTGAACATCTTTTCGGCCATATTGAACTTTTTTTCATTGAAGAAGATATATTTGCCGTATTTCAAGAGCAGAGGACGGCCGCCATACGAACCGAGCCAGTAACTCAGAATTGAGCCGGTCACGCCGGCTGCGCAGGCGATGATAAAGGTCGTCCAGAAATCGAAAATATGTTGTGAAATGAGAAATCCCGCAAAACCGAGGACGACTTCGCTGGGAACGGGAATATTGGCATTTTCGGCTACCATGGCCACGAACATGGCTGCATATCCATAGACTTCCATTAATTGCAGCAATGTATCCATAGAATTCATCCAACTCCTTAGGTGAAAAAAGAAAGTATATAACTGACTTATCCTATCATAGCATAGATAGGAGCCTTTGTGCCAGTAGGGCGGCAAAAATTAAGGAATTATTTAAATCCCCGTCAGCGCGTTTTAAAGCAGCCCAGATGGCATAAGGCATATTTGTAGACGAAATATCCGTAGAACAAGGTCAGGCCCAGAGCCAGTATCAGTTTGAGCGGGGCGGCAATCGTAAGAGGCAGGAGAAAGTACATGATGTTTTCCAATACCGGTTCGCTCAGATACCAGACGGGGTAGGCCATATGGGACAAGGTGAGCAGCGTCTGCGAACTCTGATCTCCCCAGCGGGCAAAGACAGCAATCAGACCGAGTGTCCCCGAAAGAGACAGGAAGGCGAGGGTGATGGCGTGATAATAGGGAAATACATTGTATATAATAGAAAAGCCAATGGCCGCAGCAATCCAGACATTTCCTGGGACGTAACCTCCCTGGATGAACCAGCGGTGTTTGGCTGCGTAGATGCCGAGGAGAAAGTATAAGGCCGCCGTGATAAGCCAGCTCGGCTGAAAACCCAGACCGGCAAAAAATGCCTGGACGGCGGAAAGACTTTGCGGTGACAGGCCGAGCAGCCCGAAGTAGACGGCCAGGGCTAAAATGAGATGAACGCCAACGAAGAGAATGAGGAAGAGCGGGGATGGAGACGAAATTTCCGTATGGCGAAGGGCCTGATGATTGAGCTTTTTGGCTGCCATGAGCAGCAGGATGAACAGCAGGAGCACTGCCAGAAATCCGTATATTCCCAACGTGAATCCCCGGCCCAGGAAGCGTTGCGTAAGGAAAGTGAAAAATCCCGCGCTGTATCCCGTGCTGCGGGCGCTGATCCAGGCTATTTCCGGCATCATGATGATTATAGCAAACAGCAAAGGCCAGCCCAGACGCAGCCAGCGTCCTTTGAAATATGGCTGGAACAGGCGGATCCGCAGATTCGACGCGCTAAAATAGCCGCTGATAAAAAAGAGGACCGGAATGACCAGTGTCATGACAAATTCATAAAAGAGATAATAAAAAGGGGTGATAGTACCCGGCTGGCCGGCAAAGACGTAATGAGGTGGCATAAACGGAGCCGGCAGGAATGAACCGGCTGCCAGGCAGAGAATACCCAGAAAAATGACAAACGTGCGCAGATTATCGAGATAAAATATATGTTTACCCATCAGGAAGGCTCCTTTCTGTAAACATGGTGTATAAGGAATATAGACATACAGTATAAACGCTGGGCGTAGATTTTCCTTCCGACGTATATTATACTATAACCAATATAAAGAAAAAGTGAAGATTTTGTTTTTTTGATGAATAGGAGTGATGCCCATGATGATTAGTACCAGTGACAGCATCATACGGCTCATCGTGGCTATTATCCTGGGTGGCCTGATCGGGTATGAACGGGAGGCCCGGAGCCAATCTGCCGGTTTGCGTACTCATATCCTCGTATGCCTCGGCGCCTGCCTGTGCATGATTATTTCTATTAATATCGCCCTCGATTTCTATTCTGTCTATGGCTATACCCGTTCGGATCCCGAACGGATTGCAGCCCAGGTCATTTCTGGTGTAGGGTTTCTCGGAGCCGGCACGATTCTGGCTAATCAGAAGGGACACAGTGTCAAGGGCCTGACAACGGCGGCCAGCATCTGGGGTGTGGCTGCCGTCGGGCTGGTCGTCGGTGCCGGCTATCTGGTGACAGCGGCGGCTGCGACAGTGCTCATATTTATCGTCCTCACCGTCTTTGTCCGTCTGGATAAGATGATGCGGAAACGGGGACGTCATTCCTACGTATTGCACCTGACGATGCGCAATACGGTGGGGCAGTCCCGCCGCCTGTCGGAGTATCTGCAGCACCATCAGCTGACACTTCTTTCCTTTCGCACTCTTTCTGGAGAAGAAGAGGAAAATGTCGAACTGGAATTGACGGTACACGTAGGAGAAGAACTGAGTCAGAGCGAACTCCTTTCAGACCTTCTGGGAATAAAAGGAATAAAACAGGCCACCGTAACAGAACCAAAAGAACAGAAAGAAAAAGATTGAATTGCATTAAAATATATGTAAACCGGGCATTGCGTGGTATAATAAAAAGGAATCATTGCTTTTTTGCTTTGGAGGGGGTCCTGTTATGTCAACATGTATGGCGGCTGCCAGCCGGGAAGGGAAAAAAATAAATGATGTCGTATTTTCGTCCAGCGCGGCAGCCAAAGAGGCAATAAAAAAATACGGAATTAAAAACGTAGTCAATGCTACCGTAGGTTGTTATGCTGGAGACGATGAAAAAGTAGCCTGTCTTCCTGTCGTCGAAAAAGTATATAAATCACTGCCTATGAGTGATTTTATTACCTATGCGCCGCCGGTCGGACTGGCCGATTACCGCAGTGATGTCATCGATGCGACCTTTGAAGACCAGCGGCCCGATGGCTATACGGCTGCCATAGCGACGGCCGGTGGTACCGGGGCCGTTCATATCGCCATTACTAACTATTCGGAAGTAGGTGACCAGGTTCTGACGACGGACTGGCGCTGGTCGGTCTACGACAATCTCTGTGATGAAGTGGGCCGCCATCTTACGACTTTTGCTATGCTCGATGACAGCCATTCCTTCAATATTGATTCTTTTTCTTCGGCTGTAGCAGCCATTCTGCGCCAGCAGGACTCTCTGCTCATCATGCTCAACACGCCGGCCAATAACCCGACAGGATTTGCCCTGTCGGACCGGGACTGGGAAGAAGTGCTCGATGTGTGCCGGTTCCACGAAAAGAATGGAAAACGCATCAGTATCCTCGTCGATATCGCATATATCGCCTATACGGGGGATAAGAACAAAGTCCGTACGTTCATGAAGCAGTTCAGCCATCTGCCGGAACACATCTTCGTCATGTTTGCCTACAGCATGTCTAAAGGATTTACCCTCTACGGCCAGCGGGCAGGCGCTCTCGTAGGCCTGTCTTCCAGCAAGGATGTCATCGATGAATTTCAGGAAGTGGGGAAATATTCGGCCCGTACGGCCTGGTCCAATATCAACCGGGCGGCCATGACCCTGTTATCTATTGTACGCAGAGACCCGGCACTGCTGAAAGAACTGGAAACAGAAGAAAATAACTATTTCCAGAATATCCGCCGCCGTGCAGATATTTTCATGGAAGAAGCCCGGGCCTGCAATCTCGATTTTGTTCCCTATAAGGCGGGATTTTTCATTTCTGTCCCGACGCTGAAATCGGCTCAGGCCTGTGCAAAACTTCAGGAAGACCTCATTTTTGCTGCTCCTCTGGCACGGGGCATCCGCCTCGGTGTCTGCTCCATCCCGGCCTATAAAATGACCGGTGTGGCATCCAAAATCAAAAAAGCACTGGAATCGGTAGACGGATAAGAAAACTCCCATAGGATTCCATACGGAAAAAGAGGCCGCCCCATGAAGCATTTCGCTTCGTGGAGCGGCCTATTCGTCGTATCAGGAATTACGTTGTAGGAGGTTCTTTTTCATCCATAATGGCTTCGGCTCCGCGGTCTCCCGTACGGATACGGACGGCATCTTCGACGTTGAACACGAAGATTTTGCCATCGCCCGGTTCTCCCGTCTGGCAGATGCGCATGGCCGTTTCGATGACATCATCGACAGGGACTTCGCAGACAACCGTTTCTACTTTAATATGAGGGAGGAGGTTTACCTGGTATTCCTTGCCCCGATACACTTCGATATGGCCTTTCTGTGTACCACAGCCATAGACCTGGCTGACGGTAATGCCCATGACGCCGATAGCGTTCAGGGCGGCTTTGAGTTCATCCAGTTTGCTCGGACGGGTCACGATGTCTATTTTTGTAATTTTTCTCATATATAATCACTCCTGCATTGGGATATATATCTATTATAGCATCAGCTGCGGGATTGTTTGTTAAGGAGATACATGTAACACGTCTTGGGATCGTCATGCCAATCCCGCAGCTGATGCGGCAAAGACCAGTGCTTGGGTAAGGGTGTGACACTGGCCGTTGCTGTCCATATTATAATGTCTGCTGCGTATAGCCGCGTTCGCCGTGTTCGTTGATATCGAGTCCGACCACTTCTTCATCGGCGTCGACGCGGAAATTCGTGAAGAGGCTGATGATTTTATAGAGTATAATGGATCCGATAATAGCCAGCGCGTACGCAACGACTGTCGAAATGATCTGTGCCATCAAAAGATGGGCATCGCCGTAGAAAAGGCCGTTGGCACCGTCGGGGTTGACTTCAACTGTAGCCCAGAGGCCAGTTGCGATGGAACCCCACGTACCGCCGATACCGTGGATGCCAAAGGCGTCGAGAGCGTCGTCATAGCCCAGACGGTTCTTGCAGACGGCAACGGCCAGATAGCAGATGATGCCGCTGATGGCACCGATATAGAGAGCCGGAAGGGGGGCGACGAAGCCGGCAGCCGGCGTAATGGCTACGAGACCGGCGATGCAGCCCGATGCGGCTCCCAGGACGGTCGGTTTGCCATTGATGAACCATTCGATGAGGACCCAGGAAACGGTGGCAGCAGCCGCTGCGGCCTGGGAACAGATAAAGGCGTTGGCTGCCAGTGCGTTGGCACCGAGAGCACTGCCGGCATTAAAGCCAAACCAGCCAAACCATAAGAGTGTTGCGCCCAGGACGACCATGGGCATATTGTGCGGAATAATAGGATATTTGCCAAGCCCGCGGCGCTTGCCGACGAGCAGGCAGAGTGTGAGCCCCGATACACCAGAAAGAATGTGGATGACGAGGCCACCGGCAAAATCAAGTGCGCCGAGCTGGGCCAGGAAACCGCCGCCCCAGACCCAATGAGCCATGGGGTTGTAAATGAAGATAGCCCATAAAAGGATAAAAATGCAGAAAGCACGGAATTTGACCCGTTCGGCAAAGGCCCCGGTAATCAGAGCCGGTGTAATGACGGCGAACATGCACTGGAATGCGACAAAGGCCAGTTCGGGAATCGTACCGCCGGAAAGGCACTGCATGCCCACACCGGCCAGCCCGATTTTGTCCAGGCTTCCGATAAAGCCGTGAATGTCGGTACCAAATGTCATGGCATATCCCAGAATAATCCATTCAACAGAAATCATGGCGACGATGAAGAAGCTCTGCATAATCGTCGTCAGTACATTTTTACTGCGGACCATACCGCCATAGAAAAAGCCAAGGCCCGGTGTCATGATGAATACCAGGGCTGCGGAAATCAGCACCCAGGCCGTATCCCCAGTATCGATGGTTCCGCTCCCGTCAGCAGCCAGTGCAGTAGGCGCTATGAGCAGGAACCAGGAAAACAAACACCAAAATTTTTTCATACCTGTCACCCCTCTGGTTGACTGTAAAAGAAAGAGGTCCTGCACAGCACGTGGAGGTTGATGCTGGCAGGACCTCTTTGTCCCCTCATACAGACAAGCCTGTTACTTCCCCTCGAAATGACCTGCCTGCTCTTATTCTATTGCAGTACGAATAAATAATTACCAATAGAAAAACAGAAAAGCCCGGCTATAGCACGCTACGGTGTGTGCACAGCCGGGCTTCATCGCCCTGTGTTCTATTGATGACATTCATTATAGTTGTAAATACAGGGATTGTCAATAAATTTTTATGAAAGCAACCAACTTTTTGATAGTTTTATCGTGAAACGAACTGGCTTCCTGGGAACCTGGGGCCGCAGGCCGGTTTTGTTCCCTGTTTACCGCCGGATGTCGAAGTTTTTCTTTTCTGCTGCAAATGTTGAACTGTCAACTAGTAATCACTTTGTATTACGGTCAGGACAAGTTTCTGACATAGTATGTCTCCAACGGTCTGGCTGTCAGATAGCAGATGGCTGCTCTATTTCTGGCAGAAAGATTAGAAAAAGTTCTGCATCATATACTATATATGGGGGAGTCTGGAAGAGAACCGGAAATTTCCTGGCATGAACCGGCCTGACAAAAATGCGCCAGTTGGTTCCGTTTTTTGTGATTCTCCCGTCCTGCATCCCTTAAATATATACAAAAGTATACTATCGGCAGAACATGTTTTGTTATATACTAACATTATCAAAAGGGAAGAACGTTGAGATTTATCTTCTGCCCATATCAGGACGGAAGAAATGAAAAGAAACGGTAAATTTACTTGAGTGAATATGAGAAAATCCCACTTGTGACAAAAAATGCACTTTTAATGACACGAAGGCCTTTCGAAGGAAAAGTACATGATATAATGCAAGTGCAATGAGAAATGACGGATGCTCATATCATATATCGAAAGGAGGTATACTATGCTGAGGATTGCCCTTTGTGACGATATACCGGAACAGCTGGATATCATGGAAAAAGCCGTGCGTACTTATTTTGCAGACAGCACGTATGAAATCAAAATTTCCCGGTATGATAATGCCATGCTGTTTCTGGATGCCTTTGAAGAAGAAATGAATTTTGATATTGTACTGCTCGATATCTGTATGCCTGGTATGCTGGGAACCGATGTCGCAACAGAAATGCGAAACCAGAAAAGCCGGGCGGAAATCATCTTTCTTTCGACGAGCGATGAGTTTGCAGTCGATGCCTTCGGTGTCCAGGCCGCGCATTACCTCGTCAAACCGTTTACACAAAAACAGTTTGATCAGGCTATGAACCGGGTCATGGAAAGCATCCGGCAGCGGCATAGCAAAAAAATCATTTTCCGTCTTGTCGGGGGCGGCATACAAGTGGAAGAAATCAACGATATCCTGTTTGTAGAAAGTAAAGGCCATATCCAGAAGGTATATACCCACGATGGGGCGGTTCTGGAGACGCGCCAGGCCCTGGCACAGCTGCTTGCGACATTGGATTCCATTTCTCCCGGCCAGTTTATTTCACCGGGCAAAGGGTATATCGTAAATCAGGCGGCCATTCACGTCATCAAAAGCGATTATATCGAAATCCAGGGATATCAGATTCCGCTGGCAAAACGGAAATACCGCCAATTCCAGGAAGAATATTTCAAGTTTATTTTTAAAAAAGAAGCATAAAAATTCTGAAAAAACAGATTTTTTGTGAGGTCTTATTTTTGTACGCAAATTTAGGGTTATAGATGAATTTTTATACAGAAAGGGAGCGAAAACATGAATAAAATATTTAAAGTCATCTGGAGTAAATCAAGAAATTGCTACGTCGTAGCCTCGGAATTAGCCAAAGGCCGCACCAAAGCCGCCAGCACAGGAGATAAAGCCAAACGCCTGGCCCTGGCCGCCATCACAGCCCTCATGCTCCTCCCGGTCGGAGGATTTAGCTATGCGGCTATAAATTCTGCGACGATTAATGGTACTAGTGTTATCACAGGAACTCAAAAAGATGCTGATAATATCAGGGGTACTGTGATGAAAGCTACCAATAATGCAAGAGATATCGGAGATTTGAAAACCGCTATGCAGAGCGTCGAAACTGAATTAGCCCAGCATCAGAGCGTCATCGATAACTTGGGAACGGATAAACTGACTCTTTCTTCGGACAATACATTACAGAAAGAAACATATGACAGCGCTACAAAAACCACAACGACGACGGATGTAACGGGATTGAAGGTTGCTGGTCCGGTTTCTGCAAAATCAGCTAGCATTTCGGGAACGCTGAGTGTCGGTGGTGCTGTGAATGCAGGAAGTGTTAATAGCCGGGGAAATATTACAGCCGTAGGAACCATTGCTGGTCAGACGGTTACGGCTACTGGTACCATAAAAGGGAAAGACCTGATTGGCACGAATAGCATTATTTCTCAAGGAACCATTGCGGCAACAGGAAATATTTCGTCTCAGGCGACGGTAGGTGCTAAGGAAATCGTTTCCCAGACCAATATTACTGCTAAAAATAAAGTCGTAGGCATGCAGGGCGTCGTGGATAATACCCTTACGAGCGGTAATTATGTAACGGCCGGCAATACGGTAGGTGAAAATATTGTTGCACTGGATACACAGGTCAAAGCCAATGCGGATCAGTTTACAACGGATAAGACCAGCACGGCCCTGCATGTTTCCAAGGATGGCAATCTGATTGTAGGGACCAAAGAAAATCAGACCGTCAAAGATCTGAAGATCCGTGGGCAATTGACATCTGGAAGTATTTCCACTGGTGATATCACCTCTAGTGGTGATGTATCGGTAGCAGGGAAAGTAGAAGCGGAAGCTGTTTACGATGATACAACGAAGACCGGAAACTATGTGGTCCAAACCAATAGTGTAGGGGCTAACCTTTCCGCTCTCGATACCCAGGTTAAATCTAATGCTGATGCTATCACTGCCGAAGCAACGGCCCGTGAAGCTGGCGATACGGCTCTGAACGAACGCATCACTAATGTGAAGGAATATCTGGAAAAACAGACTTCCGACAATTATGTGAGCAAGGCCGATGCTGCCGTACAGGATGGCGCTGTCGTGAAAGCCGCCAACACCATCGGCGAAAACGTAGCCAATCTCGATGCGGCATTAGCAAAAGAAACGGC
Source organism: Megasphaera sp. UBA4382 (assembly GCF_002391155.1). Taxonomy (NCBI): domain Bacteria; kingdom Bacillati; phylum Bacillota; class Negativicutes; order Veillonellales; family Veillonellaceae; genus Megasphaera; species Megasphaera sp. UBA4382. The sequence continues at coordinate 39,720 of NZ_DGRS01000058.1, forward strand.
TGCCCGGATTGGTGCCGATGCAGCCCAGGACAAAGTTATCCAGCAGGTCAACCAGAATATGGTGGATGGGTTCAATACCATCAATAAGAATATGGCAGATGGATTCACTGCCCTGAATCAGGCTGATGCCAATGAAGCAGCGGCCCGTGAAGCAGCCGATGCGACCCTGCAGACTAATATCGACAACGAAGCCGCAGAACGTAAAGCAGCCGATACGGTACTGGATGATAAGATTACGGCAGAAACTTCGGCCCGTGTGGCAGCAGATACCAAACTGGTGGAAGCCGTCAACAGCGGACTGAGCCTGAGCAATGACAATGTTCTGCAAAAGAACACCACTACCATTGACGCCCAGGGCAACGTGACCACCTCCAAGACCGATGCCAACGAAATGATCCTGAACAAGGGCAAGGACAACCAGATCACCCTGAACGAAAATGGAATCAAGGTTGGCACCAACAGCACGGTGGTGGATAAAGACGGTGTCTACACCGGTGGCGATACCTACAGCGAAGCCAAGGCAGCGATGAGCGCTGACGGCAAGATCAAAGGGGCCAACGGGGCTTTCACCGTAGATGAAAATGGAAATGTCACTTCTAGGGCAACCATCACCGGCGAAACCGTAACCGACGGTAAGGGTGCTTCCATGAGCAACGGAACGGTAACCGGCAAGACCCTGACCGATGGGATTGCTACCATCACCAATGGCAACATCAACACCAGCGGTACCATTACCGGCGGCACCGTAACTTCCACGGGCAACATCTCCGCATTGGGTGACATTCACGCAGGCGGTGCCATTACAGGGGCCAGCGCTTCCATCCAGGGCGCTCTCACAGCAGGCAGTGCCACCATTACCGGTGACCTGACCGCCGGCGGTGCTATCCAGGGTAAGAGCATCTCTGATGGCACGGCAACCATGCAAAATGGCAACCTCACTGGTGTGAAGAACCTGAGCGCTGAAACCATTACCACCAGCGGTGATGCCACCATCGGCGGCGACCTGACGGTCAACGGCAAGCTGAATGTGGATGAAATCGACCTGACCAAGAACGGCATTGTAGGGGACAACAACGTAACGGCCAGCACGAAAGTGGCAGCCGGTGAAATCACGGGCTACAAGAAAGCCACCAGCACCAAAGATGGCAGTGAAAAAGAAAGCGCCATCGATTATGATGAAAATGGGACTTCCACCTGGGCGAAATCTACCGATGCAGATGGTAACTGGAACAAGAGTACTTTGACTGTAGAAGGCAACGATGTAACGTCCAAGGTTATCGATTCTGAAAAGAACAGCAACCTGTCTACACAGACATCTACTCAGTCACAGAGCACACTGAAGGATAAAGATAGTAACACCAATACAGCAACTCAGAGTGCAACGGAATCCAGTAGTGTCCTCCAAGATAAGGAAGGTAAGACCTCGACGTTCCAACAGCGTGTCGATGAAATCCTGAATCAGATTAATTCGTCTGATACGGTATTCTCCAAGGTAGATCAGAAGGTAGATAACATCTCCAGTGAAGTCACCGATGGAACCAACACGACTTCTTCCACCCAGACTACGACGGATATTACCAATACAGCTTCTAATGGAACCATCACCAATGAGGCAAAAGATTTGGTCAACCATGCTACGGAAAACATGACTAACACCGTTGGCAAAGACCTGACGACCACCGTGGGTGGCGAAATGAAGACCACTGTTACTGGAAAGGTTACGGAAGATTACAAATCCGACCTGGATACCAAGGTGGGCGGAAATGAAACCCATTATGTGGCAGGTAATCAGACCAATACCGTGTCCGGAGACCGTACGGTCAGTGTAAAAGGAACGGAAACAGAAAACTTCAAAGCCCAGGTTACCAACGTTAAGACAGACCAGAGAACTTCTGTAGGCGGAAACCAGACCAATATCGTAGCTGGCAATCAGCAGAATACGGTAAGTGGAAGCAAGACGGAAACGGTCAAAGGTAGTGTCACGGAAAAATACGGCAGCCAGGCAACTACGGTTGACGGTGACCAGAGCACCAATGTAGGCGGAAATCAGTCTAATGTGGTAGCAGGAGACCAGACCAATACCATCAGTGGCAGCAAGACGGAAAGCGTCAAAGGAGCTGTGACAGAAACTTATGGCAGCCAGAGCACTACGGTCAATGGCAACCAGAGCAATACCGTGAAAGGAACCTTGACGGAAACGGTAACTGGTGATGTGACGGAAGACTACAAAGCTAACCTGAGCACTACGGTAGGCGGAAACCAGACCACGACGGTAACTGGTGACAGCAGCCTGACGGCAGAAAACATCACTAACGAAGCGAAGAACAAGATTACCAACAAGGCTATCGATGTAGAAACCGATGCTACCAGCTCCATCGTACAGAAAGTGACGAACGATGCCGGTTCCAATACTTCCACCCAGCTGTCCTATCAGACCAAGGAAGAAATGAGCCAGGCCGATGGCAAGACCGCTTCCTATCTCCGCGGTGCAGCCGAAGAAAAATCCCAGCTGATTGATGGTGACAAGAAGACCACCATCGACACGGTTGCCGGCCAGACCAATACCAACATTACGGACGGAACCAATACATCCAACGACTTGCAGAAAGCAGATCAGATCGCTTCCTCCGTAACGGACGGCACCAATACCACTGTTGTGAACCAGGATGCAAAGAGCCTTGCCTCCTCCATCACCGACGGGACCAAGTCCAACAATACCAACAACACCGTGGATAAATCGGAACAGCTGATCAAAGCCAGCGATACCCAGTACAGTGCTACGTCTAAGACAGCTACTAAGATGGAAGATGCCCTGGTAAGCGGCAGCAGCATCATCGACGTCATCAAGAACCTCGACGATGCAGCCAACCCGTTCATCAGCAGCGCCGTAACGGATGGCACCAACAGCACTGGCGTCACCCAGACGGCAAAAGATATCACCAACACGGCTAAGAACGGTACGATCGCCAATGATGCCAAGGATATCATCAACAACGCTACGGAAAACATGACCAACACGGTTGGCAAAGACCTGACCACGACTGTCGGCGGCGAAATGAAGACCACCGTCACCGGCAAAGTCACAGAAGACTACAAGTCCGACCTGGATACCAAGGTGGGCGGTAACGAAACCCATTATGTAGCAGGCAACCAGACTAATACGGTGGGCGGTACTTTGACTGAAACCGTAACTGGAAAAGCTACGGAAAACTACAATGGCGGACTGGAAACCACCATTACCGGTGAAGAAAAGCACACAGTCAATGGCAATCAAATCAATAATATCACTGGTGACCAGACCAATACTATCACTGGAAAACAGTCTACTACTGTGACCGGCGATGTGACGGAAGACTATAAAGCCAACCTGAGCACCACGGTAGGCGGAAACCAGACCACGACCGTAACTGGTGACAGCAGCTTGACAGCAGAAAATATCACCAACGAAGCGAAGAACAAGATTACCAACAAAGCTATCGATGTAGAAACCGATGCTACCAGCTCCATCGTACAGAAAGTGACGAACGATGCCGGTTCCAATACTTCTACCCAGCTGTCTTATCAGACTACGGAAGAAATGAGCCAGGCCGATGGCAAGACCGCTTCCTATCTCCGCGGTGCAGCCGAAGAAAAATCCCAGCTGATTGATGGTAGCAACAAGACTACTATCGACACCATTGCCGGTCAGACCAATACCAACATTACCGACGGAACCAATACATCCAACGACTTGCAGAAAGCAGATCAGATAGCTTCCTCCGTAACGGACGGCACCAATACCACCGTTGTGAACCAGGATGCAAAGAGCCTTGCCTCCTCCATCACCGACGGGACCAAGTCCAACAACACCAACAACACCGTGGACAAATCGGAACAGCTGATCAAAGCCAGCGATAGCCAGTACAATGCTTCTGTTAAGACGGCAACGACTTCGACGGAAAAACTGGTCAGCGGCAGCATCATTGATATCCTGAAAGATGCCGACAATGGATTTGTCAATACGACTGTCAGCACAAGCGATGGAACTTCCAGCACCAGCGTAAGTCAGGGAAGCGCGGATATCACCAATACGGCAAAACAGGGAACGATTACCAACGATGCCAAGAACTTGGTGAACAAGGCGGAAGAAAAACTGTCCAACAGTGCGGCAGAAATTGAAAACACGGCAACTACCAGCATCAAAGATACGGTAGGCAAGAGCACCGTGACTACGACGACGGATGGCACGACTTTCGAAAATACGGACCACAACACGGCAATCGGCGACGGTTCGATTACGAAGACGACCATTTCCGGCAATACCCTCGAAACGGGCAAAGCGACTATGGATTATGCTGAAGTCATGAAAGACCTCACGGTCGGTGGCACGACTACTACGAAAGACCTGCATGTGACCAACAACGCGACTATTGATGGCACCCTCGATGTAACCGGAGCCGCAAACTTCCAGGATACGGTCACCGTTGCCAAAGACCTCAGCGTAGGCGGCAATGCCAGCGTATCGGGCAGCATGACAGCTTCTTCGTACAAAGTTGGCGACAAGACCTATATTGATGATAATGGCATCAACGCCAATAATCAGAAGATCACCAACGTGGCAGCGGGAGAACTTTCGGCCAACAGCCTGGATGCGGTCAATGGATCACAGCTCTATGAAACCAACCGCCGCGTCAGCAAGATGGACAGCCGCATCAACGAAGTTGGTGCTAACGCAGCAGCTATGGCCAACCTCCATCCTCTCGAATTTGACGCCGATTCCAAGTTCAATGTCGCAGCAGCCGTTGGTAATTACAAGAACGAAACGGCTACGGCTCTGGGCCTCTTCTATCGACCCAATGAAGACGTCATGGTCAACCTGTCCGGTACAGTCGGCTCGGATGACAATATGATCGGCGGCGGCGTAGCGGTCCGCATCGGCCGCGGCGGCAACAAAGCACGGAATAAACAGATGGCGGAAAGCGCAAAATACGTCAAGAATCTCGAATCCCAGGTCAATACCCTGCAGCATCAGATGGATGCCCTCCTGTCCGTCCTCAATCCGAACCTGTCCAAGGAATTCCCCGATGTACCGGAAAACCACTGGGCATATGAAGCCGTATCCCGCCTGGCTGGCAACGGCATCATCCAGGGGTATGAAGATGGCAAGTATCATGGCGAACGCACGATGACCCGCTATGAAATGGCAGAAATCATTTACAAAGCCCTGCAGAAAGGCGCCAAAGCAGAAGCGAAACTGGTAGAAGAATTTAAACCAGAACTGAAAGCTATGGCTGCCCAGAACAAGGCATAACAAACGCTGAATCCCTGCATCGTCAGAGGCGGAAGCAAAAGGCATGACAAACTGCCGCATCCTGAATGAAATTCAGGATGCGGCAGTCTTGTTATTTGGTGAGATATTGTCAATAAGCGATGGGTCATACATGAGATTTCTCCATCTGCAGCATGATGTATCTGCCAAAGGGACGCCCCTTTGGCAAACTAAAACAGACTATCGCAAAATAGCTTTTGTAGCTTACATTGCGACAGCCTGTTTGTTGTTTCTTAGAAGATGTTATGTGTCTGGCAGTGCCAGCCGGATGTAGGTGCTGAACCAGCCCTTTTCGCAGGTACAGATGACATTGGCATGGTATTCGTCCCGGAAGCGGGCCAAGGATTTCATGCCGATGCCGTGGCCCGGGGCATCGGTCGTTGGCAGCCCGTCTTCGTTAAATATGACCGTGCCATCGAAGCGGTTCTTTATGAGAATGTTCAGCATATCTTCCTGACGAACGACGAGAAGCGTCAGGACGCGCCTGCCTTCTGCCTGTTTTTCACTGGCATGGACAGCGTTTTCAATGAGATTGGAAAAGACCATGGACAGGTCCGTGCTGAAGGCCGGACTGCAGTCCGGGATATCGGCCTGGGCCGTGACGGCGATACCTTTGTGTATGGCCGCACTGAGATAAGTCGTAAGGGCGGCATTGACGACCGCGTTTTTACAATACTGCTGCCGTTTGGTCTGATTGAGCTTCAGACCTATGTGTTCAATCAGGGCCAGGGCTTTATCATAGTCGTGATCCGATATGAGGGTTGTCAATTTCTGTAAATATTCCCGTCTTTTTTCGTAAAACTGTTCCATCAATGTCTGTGATTCATTCAGCGACTGGGCGTAATTCTGATTGGACTGGATCTGAGCGGCCAGGGCGTCATTGCGTTCGTGCGTCAAATAAATGGCATCAGCCTGATTGATGCCGGCCCGTACGCTCAGGGCGACGAGCAGGGTAGCGCAGGAAATGATGATTCGTGGCACCAGCATTTCGAAATAGATTACATTGGGGATAGACTGGGTGACAAAAAACAGAGATTCTGCCAGGAGCAGGCAGGGAAGGACACAGATATATTTCCAGTAAACCCGTGTGCTCAGCGCATGGTCATTGCGGAATATTTCATTGAAATACCGGATCAGGAAAGGCAGACAGAGTATATAACTGATGGTGTAAACAAACAGTTCGAGTGGGTAGAGCAGGGAGCTTTCGCTGACAGGTAAGATGCCCAGATGAATGAATACATAGAATACGTAATAGATGAAGGTATGGAGCATCAGCATGAATATGGTGCGCAGGGCAAATACGTAGATATGCCGGAAAAAATAGGGACGGATGATGATGACGGCCCAGATAAAATAGGGAATCCATAAAAGGGAATACAGCTTTTTGAACATGAAAATAGAGTGGGACCACTGCCCGCCGAGAAAGAGATAGATCAGGACCAGTGTTTCTGCCATGAAACAGACAGCGTATCCGGCACACACCCATTTTTTTTGCGTTATGGATAGCAAGGGGGCAAAAGAAGCATACTGCAGATAGGCCGGCGGTACAATGGACAGGGTGAGCAGACAGGTAGTAATGAGTATCCATATCATACGGCCGCACCTCCCTTACAGGGAATACGCACGTTGGCGATAACCCATCCCTTCTTGCAGGTATACCGGCCGACTCCCTGATGATTTATTATAAACTGATGCAGGGCCGGTATCACTTCGGCATATGGGCCGTTTTGTGGATGCCCTTCAGCATCCATCAATACCGGGCCGGTCTGACGGTTGCCGATGAGAAGCATGATTGTCGTTTCTGTCTGACGGGCAATGATTGTGATAGACTGCTTGCTTTTATCCTGAGAGCGGCTGACGGCAATCGCGGCGTTTACCAGACGGGCGGCCGCCTGAGCCAGTTCCTGTTCAAAAGGAAGATGCGGCGCCAGCGAGAGGTCTGCCATGACGGGGATACCGTCTTCCCGGGCTTTCTCGATGAGCGGAAGCAGTGTCTTCCGGATACAGGTGTTTTCTCCCCAGTGATAGGGACGGGTCTGAGCCAGTTCCTGCGTGAGCGTTTTCAGTAAGGCCAGTGAAGCTGTATCGTCTTTTTCTTGGATTAATTTGGACAGAAGGCGCAGCTGATGCCGTGTGTCATGGCGGTATATGGACATGCGCCGCTGAGCGGACTGAAGCATCCGCGTATAGTCGGCGAACATTTCCATCTGTGTCAGCAGGGCCGCATTTTCACGCTTGAGTTCGATGGCATAATGCATTTTCCGCGTGCCCAGATACATCGTAATGGCAATACAAATCCCAAACAAGGCCTGCAGTACGCGCGGAATGAGGTATTCGCGGGCTATTGGTTCTTTGGTATGGGCCAGAATGGCAGAATATAGGATCAGTGAGACTGGAATCCAGGCGGTGTATTTCCAGAACGACAGCATATCGACCATA
>NZ_DGRS01000047.1:0-30467 GCF_002391155.1 Megasphaera sp. UBA4382
CAGCCTCGATTCCAAGGAACCGAACGGCAAATATCGTGAATTCCTGATGGGTGAAACACGGTATGCTGCACTGACGCGTACTTTCCCGGAAGTAGCCGATCAGCTCTTTACGGAAGCCGAAGCTGCTGCTATGAAGCGGTATAAATTCTACAAGAGACTGGCTGCAGAAGTCTGATAGTCAGATTTATAAGAAAGACAATAGGAGCTGTCGCATGCATAACGGAGCGGCAGCTCCTATTGTTATACCTTCAAACTCATGAACGAGACTGTTGCATTAAGCGTAAATACGTAATGCGACAGTTTCGTTCTTTTTTTACAAAGGGCATTATCTTTTTTTTATGATTATTACAAGAGATATTGCTTGCAATGTTGAACATAGGATGTTACAATATAGCCGTAATCAGAAATGACGTACCTGAGGATTCAGAAAGGAAGGATAACATGACTGAAATGGTAACGAATGAAGTACCAGCAAGTAATGCCTATCTGGAAAAAATGAACAAGTTTTGGCGTGCTGCCAATTATCTGTCAGCCTGCCAGCTGTATTTATTGGATAACCCACTCCTGAAAAAGCCGCTTACGCCGGACATGATAAAAAAGAAAATCGTCGGCCACTGGGGAACTGTACCGGCACAGAATTTTGTATTCGTTCATATGAACCGCCTGATTAAACTCTATGACCTGGATTTGATTTTATTATCCGGCCCGGGTCACGGCGGAAATTTCTTCATTGCCAATGATTATCTGGATGGATCGTATAGTGAAATTTATCCGAATATCTCTCAGGATGAAGCAGGGATGCAGAAGCTGTTCAAACAGTTTTCCTTCCCCGGTGGCGTGCCCAGCCACTGCGCTCCGGAAACACCGGGCTCCATCCATGAAGGCGGCGAACTGGGTTATTCTATTGCCCACGCCTGTGGGGCTATTTTTGACAATCCCGACCTGATTGCCGCTACTGTCGTAGGTGATGGCGAAGCCGAAACGGGACCGCTGGCAACGTCTTGGCAGTGCAATAAATTCATCAATCCGATTACAGACGGTGTCGTACTGCCCATCCTCAATCTGAATGGATATAAAATTGCCAACCCGACTATCTTCGGACGCATGTCCCACCAGGAACTGGTCGATTTCTTCCACGGTTGCGGCTGGGAACCGTACTTCGTCGAAGGCGACGATCCCATGACGATGCACCGGCTGATGGCAGATACGATGGATACGGTCATTGCCAGAATCAAAGAAATCCAGGCCCATGCACGGCAGCAGAACGATGCCACACGCCCCGTATGGCCGATGGTCATCCTGCGCACACCCAAAGGATGGACCGGCCCGAAAGTAGTCGATGGCAAACGCATTGAAGGAAATTTCCTGGCCCATCAGGTGCCAATTGCCATGGATAAACCGGAACATCTGCAGCTCCTTTCCGATTGGCTGCATAGCTATCATGCAGAGGAATTATTTGATGAAACGGGAAAACTGCTCCCGGAATTGAGGGCACTGGCACCGGAAGGCGACCGCCGCATCGGTATGAATCCTCATGCTAATGGTGGTATCCTGTACCGAGAACTGCGGCTGCCTGATTTCCGTGACTATGCCTTTGACATTGGTAATCACGGGGAAAAAGACAGCCAGGATACGCAGAACCTCGGTCCGTATATCCGTGACATTTTCAAACTGAATGACGATGCAAAGAATTTCCGGATTTTCTCTCCCGATGAAAACAATTCCAACCGCTTCCAGGCCGTCTTTGATGTAGAAAATAGAGACTGGAATGTACAGGCAACGGCAGAAGATGATCATTTATCGCCGTCTGGACGCGTCATGGATTCCATGCTGTCGGAACACATGTGCGAAGGCTGGCTGGAAGGATATCTTCTGACTGGCCGTCACGGCTTCTTTGACACCTATGAAGCCTTCTCGCGGATTGTCGATTCGATGGCAGCCCAGCATGCAAAATGGCTGAAAGTCTGCAATCAGCTCCCATGGAGACACAGCATTGCCTCCCTGAACCTCATGATGTGCTCGACTGTATGGCAACAGGACCATAATGGATTTACCCATCAGGATCCGGGCTTCATGGATCATATGGCCAATAAAAATGCCGATGTCGTCCGCATTTTCCTTCCGCCCGATACAAACTGCCTCCTGGCAACCATGGATACGTGCCTGCGTACCCAGAATTTTGTCAATGTCATCATTGCCAGCAAGCATCCCCGTCCGCAGTGGCTCTCTATGGAAGAAGCGGTCAAACACTGCACCCAGGGTATTGGCATCTGGGACTGGGCTTCCAATGACCAGGGACAGGACCCGGATATCGTATTTGCCTGCGCCGGTGAAACGCCGACACTGGAAGCTCTGGCTGCCGTATCGATTTTGCGGAAAGAACTGCCAGAATTGAAGATCCGATTCATTAACGTAGTGGATCTGTTCAAACTCCTGCCTCAGACAGAACATCCCCATGGACTGACTGATGTCGAATACGACATGCTCTTTACCAAAGACAAACCGGTCATTTTCAATTTCCATGGTTATCCCAAACTGGTCCATGAACTGACCTATCATCGTCATAATAACCGTCTCATGCACGTCTGCGGTTATCGTGAAGAAGGGACTATAATGACACCGTTTGACGTGCGCGTACAAAATAATGTTGACCGTTTCCACCTCGTCCGCAGCGCTCTGAAACGACTCCCGAATCTTGGGAACCGGGGGGCTTACCTATTCCAGAAAATGAATGACAAGCTTGTTGAACACAAACAGTACATTCATGACAAGGGCGTTGATTTACCGGAAGTATCCCAGTGGAAATGGGAAGACTAATACATCACTAACCTCTTTCAGCATCACAAGACAAGAACTCCTGCCAGCACTGTATGGCAGGAGTTCTTGTCTTACTTCACAGAGTGTTTTTACTTGACGGATTACCGTGTGAAAGGGAACGGACTTGTGGTATAATTACATGATAAGCCTAAAAATAAGAGTGAATGAGAGATAGGATGACCATCATGAAATTAATATTCGTGGATTTTGAAATGAATCCCATCAGCAAGGAGCGCCGGCAGATACGAAAAATCTGCCCGGGAGAAATCATCGAAATAGGTGCGGTCAAACTCGACGAACAGGCGCAGGAAATCAGTAGCTTTAAAGAATATGTCCTGCCTAAATATGCGACAGAGATGGATGAGACTTGTCAGGAACTGACGGGAATCACCATGGACATGCTTCGTCAGGCCGACACGTTTGTACCGGCATTCCGGCGGTTTCTGGATTGGTGCAATGAAACCGGGGAAAATGATTATGAAATGTACGCCTGGAGTGAAAACGACTGGCGGCAGCTCCATAATGAAATGCGGCTGAAAAAAATCAATACCCAGTCGGACCGTGTGGCATGGATGCTGGGGCACTGGCAGAATTTTCAGCAGATATACTGCAATCTGCTGGGACTGGATAATGTCATTTCTCTGGACAAGGCAATCGAGACGACGGGGGAACCCTTTGACGGTCAGATGCATGACGCATTGTGGGATGCCCGCAATACAGCCAAATTATATATGTTGTCCAAAAAGAAAGAGGAATTTCGCAAAGTCATGGATTCCATCATCGAGGTAACGGCCTCGGCCGAACCGCTTACGTTTTCTATGGCAGAAGCCTTTAAAAAAGCCAGGAGATAAGGAAAAATAGAAGAGAAAGAAGGAAAGAGCTTTTGGGGGAAGTTGGTATCCGTATCATTTTTTTATTTATCGATGTGATCCTGCCTATGGCAGCCGGTTATGCGTGCAGACAGAAACAGTGGCTGGATGAAAAACAATGCAATATCCTTATCCGCATCAACATCACTATCATTACAACATTGCTGACGACGCTGACATTCTGGGTCCTTCCGATTAAGCCGCATCTCATGCTGCTGCCTGTTTTCATGGTGCTTAATGCATTTATACCTGTAGGGGTCATTTTTCTCTTTCACCGGCAGCGCAAATTCACATCCATGGCCGATCAGGGCAGTTATATCCTGGCGGCGCTCCTGACGAATCTGGGAACACTGGGCGGTTTGTGTGGCTATATCCTGTATGGTGAACGGGGCTTTGCTTATGCCCAGTTGACAGCCGTATTTCAGAATTTCGTCACCTTTTTTATTGCTTTTCCTCTGGGAGCTTATTATAAGTACAGTGCTGAAGCGGGCGGCCATCTCAATCTCGTTTCTATGAGCTGGCGTAAACTCTTTATCAACTGGAATCAGATGCCCGTCGTCGGCATGGCCCTGGGTATTGCCCTTTATGCTCTCGGGATTTCCAGACCACAAATACTGGATTATGCCTTTCAGGGGCTGATTCATATCGGGGCCTGGTCCGGGCTGGTACCGATTGGGTTCATGATAGAGTTTGCGGCTCTCTCCCGGTACTATAAGAAGACCTTTGACCTCGTACCCATCAAGCTGTTGGTGACGCCGGCTATCTGCTATGTCCTGGGCACATTCTGTTTCACCGATCCCGTTCTGATTGGGACGCTCATGATTCTCATGTCGATGCCGACGGCTATCTTTTCTCTCTTTGCCGTACGCTTATACAACCTCAATGTCAATCTGGCTATGTCCGCTTTTATTACGACGACGGCGTTTTATATATTCCTGTTTTATCCCGTTTTTTATTTTCTGGTCCACCTGGGATATCTTAGCTTTACCTGATTTAATGAGAGGTGACTTATGATTTTAATACTGAAGAAATCGTGGTTGTTTTTGTGCACAGCCTGTATCATGGCAATGTTTCTGGCCGGATGTGGTCATGCCGTCAACCTGACGGAAAAGCGCATTGACGGTATCGATTCCCAGATTACAATAGCACTGCCCGGCAATGCCCACGAACTGCCCCTGCCGGTCACATTGGATCCATTGACACAACGATACCTGAAGGGACAGCGTTTTTATGGGGAAATTAATCAGGGACTGCACATCGGAATTTTTACGGTCAGCATTGACTCGGGACAGATGTACAGTGACCTGCATCTGACGAATGGCCAGGCTCTGGGAAATACGCTCAGCGAAAATATTGAACGGGCGTCTCAGGCTATTTTAAGCAGCATTGATGCAGAAAATGTATCTGCCATGCAGGAAGCTGCCAGTGTTTCCGGGGAACATGCGGTGAAACAGACCTATACGTTTACCGCCGATGATAAACGGATGAAGGCGCAGCTGTTGGGATTTTCCCATGGCAACGCTACCTGGGTCATCCTCGTCGCCTGTGATGCCGATTCTAAGAATGCCCCGGCTATTGACGACATCATGAAATCTGTTACGATAACAAAATAATAGTACAGAAGGAGCGGCTTTCATATGAAACAGCCATGGTTTCGTATGAAAGCCGCTCCTTTACATTTGTCGTTTGCAGCGAGCAGAATCTTTTTGGGCCGTCAGCATGTTTGCTGTATGCGCTTGTACAAAGGCAGTTTTTGCAGATGTTTCAATGTCACCATGGCGGTGATGCCAATGAGTATGCCTGTTCCCGTTCCGGTAACTGCCAGTACGGGCAGGTACAGCATAATTTTCATGTTTTCTACGATGAAACATGCCACGAGGACCTGGCCGAAGTTGTGAAAAATGCCACCGGCGGCCGATACACCAATGAGGCTGAATTTGCCGCATTTCTGGAAAACCAGCATACTTCCCAGGCTGAGAGCGGCCCCGGATACACTGTAGAAGAAAGCGTTGATTCCGCCGCCAAAAGCGGTGGAAAGAATGATGCGGAGCAGGAGAATCAGGGCGACATCCCGTTTCCTGGGAAGGGCGTATAAGGCAATGACCGTAATCAGATTGGCCAGTCCCAGCTTGGCGCCGGGGGCGATGAACGGGACGGGAAGCATGCCTTCTACGATGTACAGTACCAGGGACTGGGCAACAAACAGGCTCAATATAATAAGGTGGAACGTTTTGTTCATAAGATACCTCTCTAACGGGCGCGGATAATATCGGGATCCGATGCATCATTGGCCTGGACTTCAACCATGACTTTATGGGGCAGACAGACGCTGGTCTGGCCGGGATTTTTCAAAAATCCTTCGTGGACGCATACCTGGTCAGGGCAATCGGCATCGATGATGGCAATTTCTTCATCGCGGATCAGGATGGTATTGTATCCGGATGATGTGCGGATAGTCAGTGTATCTGTCCCGTGGTGTTCCGATAAAGGAATCGTTTTGTATTTCTTGCCGTTTACATAGATGATGGCGTGTGTGCCATTGGCAGAAGCAGCCTGACCGCTGGCCCAGAATAAGGCGGCAGGGATACAGGATAAGATGAGCAGACTGACGATGAGGGCGACATCCCATTTTCGTATCATATATTCACTCTCCTAAAACCAGACAGCTTCCTGACCGGTCTGGATAAAACCTTGATGTTTCAAATGAATGACGTTTTCTGGAGGCAGATCTGTGAAGATGCAGAAACAGGCATTGGACTGGGCATTAGCTTTTATATAGGCATCATCAAAGGAAAGGAGCCGGTCCCCTTTCCGGACTGTCTGACCGTCTTTGACATAAAAGGTAAATCCCTTTCCATTTAGTACATCCGTCCCTATGCCGACCTGCAGCATATACTCCAATCCGTCGGTTGTATGCATGCCGATGGCATTTTTTTCTTCAAAAATAAAAAAGACGGATCCGTCACAGGGAGCATACAGAATGGATTCAGACGGATAGATAAAAAAACCGTCTCCTGTAGATTTATGGGAATAGAACGGATCCGGTGCTTCCGAAAGAGGATGGAGCATACCCGTACAAGGCGCGTAGAAAATATGAGACTGCGGAGATGGAGATGACGGTGGGATGATGCGGGCGGCTTCTTCACCGGCTGCGATGCGGGGGCCGGCACAGAGCCGAACCTCCCAATGTTCCGGCAGTTCTGGAAACAGACAGATGCAGGCATCGGATGTTGCCTTTTCACAGATGAGTTTTTTATCGAAAGTTAGCAACCGGTCCCCTTTTTTGACGTGCTGTCCTGATTCGGCAAAGACCGTAAATCCTTTTCCCTGCAGCCGGACTGTATCGATTCCGATGTGGAGCAGATATTCTGTTCCATCTGCCGCTGTCAGTCCTATGGCGTGACGGGTATCAAAGACAAAGGTTACCTCACTGTCACAGGGCGCATAGACCGTATTTTCTTCAGGGTATACAAAAAAGCCGTCACCGGTCATCTTTTGAGCAAAGGCTTCATCCGGTGCGTCCGTGATTGGGTGAAGTTCTCCTGTAAAAGGGGAATTGAAAGGAATAGGTGATTCGTGTTCCACTGCTGCTATACCTCCTGCTGTCCCATGCCGTCTCTGTCATATTGCTGTTTGACAGGGCACGTCATGAGAAGTACTATTATATTGTAACATAAACCGAAGGATAAAGTAATCTAAATATAGATGAGGGTGTGATTGTGATGGAACCGACTGAACCGATGGAAGACCGGAATACATGGTGCTTCGTATGCGGTAAAAAGAATCCGCATGGACTGCATCTGGACATGCATTTGACAGAAGATGGCTGTTATACCTGGTTTGTCCCGCAAAAACAGCATGAAAGTTATGATGACCGCATGCATGGCGGACTCATTAGTACACTTCTCGACGAAGTGATGGGGGATTTTATTTACCAGAAGACGGGGATACCGGCTTATACAGCCCGCATAGAAGTCCGTTTTCGCCATCCTGTGCGGATTGGGGAGAAAATTAAAATCGAGGGTAACGTAGTCCATCACCGGGGACGACTCTATGAAACGATGGGCAGGATTACCAAAGAAGATGGGTCCATAGCAGCCGAAGCGACTGCCAAGATGATGAGTGCCAAATAATGTATGGTACAGGATATATATCCGGAAAGGAGCGGTTTGTATGGAACAAAACGAACGATTGTATCAATTGAGTACACCTCTGTTAGCCGATGCCTGTATGCGTCTGGGAATCCCTGTGCGCTGTGCGCCCAGTAATCTGCAGGCACTGGAACCGGATATGCATTGTGTCGGACGGGTCTGTCCTGTCCGTCATGCAGGCAGTGTAGACATCTTTTTTGCCGCGTTGGAAGAAGCGCAGCCCGGCGATGTACTGGTCATTGATAATGGCGGTCGTACAGATCATGCCTGTGTTGGTGACCTCGTTGCCCGCGAAGTACAGGCTGCAGGTCTGGCGGGAATTATCATCTGGGGTCTGCACCGGGATACGTGGCAGATTCATGAAACGGGGTTACCGTTCTTTTCCCAGGGGCATATCCCTACCGGGCCCGTCAGACTGGACCGCCGGCCTGCGGCCGATGCTCTGGCCTGGGCCCGCGTAGGAGACTGGATTGTCGGTAAAAGCGATATCGTTGCAGGCGACCGCGACGGCGTCATCTTTTTGCCATCGGATAATCTGACGGACATCATCGAAGCGGGGGAAGCCATCAAAGCGGCGGAAGAACGGCAGGCAAAACTTCTGAAAGAAGGAAAGAGCCTGAGGGACCAGCTGCATTTTAAAGAATACCTGGCCCAGCACAGCGTGACCCCATCGTACAGCTTCCGTGACCATCTGCGCAAAATCGGCGGTGCTATAGAACAATAACTATGTAGATACATACTGCCTGCCCTGCTATCCGGGACAGGCAGTATGTATTTAAACTGATTTTATTCTCTTTCCGTCTTGCCTTCCCGGACATCCTGTGGTACTATACGCACAGGGCAGAAGATAATATCACCGTAGGTGAGTTATACTTTTCGTAGTGTCATTTGTTATATTTTTCACAACTGCCTGGATCCGAAGTGGACCGGGACGGTGACAGGGCAGGAGTTTGCCCGTTTTTACTTCGTTGTAGTATGCTTTCTGGCCCTGGCTGGAAAGCTTTTTCTTTTGCCCATAATTATCATTAGGGGGCATGTCTGATGCTGAAAGGAAAGAAAAAATTAGCAACTTTAGTAACGGTTTGTGTATTGGCAGGCAGCACGGCGATGGCTGCCGGTAGTCCGGCAGCGGTACCGGTGCGTACTGTTCCGGTCCGGCAATCGGCACCGGTGTCGGCGGGGACATCTGCCATTGATACATGGCGCACACAAAAGCAACTGGCGCAGGAAGAAACGATGGCACTTTTGTGGATGCGGTCTGCCGCAGAATACCGGGCACTTTGCTATCAGGGATACAATGCGGCTATGATGGAAGTGGATAAAGCACTGAGTGATCCGGCACGGAAGGGCAAAACGCTGGCTATTGTCCTGGACTGTGATGAAACGGTAACGGATAATACACCGGCTCTGGCAAAGGCGGCGGCCGATGGGAATGGCCAGTATAAGAGTATCTGGTGGCGCGATGTCGTTCATGAAGGGAAATCGGGCGCAATGCCGGGAGCCGTCGATTTTCTCCAGCAGGTAGATAAGAAAGGGCTGGCCATATTCTACGTATCGAACCGCTATGCGCCGGTCAATTATGAAGCGACAGAAGCCAATCTGAAGGCTCTGCATTTTCCCCAGGCAGATAAAAAACACATCCTGCTCATGGAAAAGAGCAGCAATAAACAACTGCGCTTTGATACGATAACGCCTGATTATGATGTTGTCGTGTATATGGGAGATAATGCCGGGGACCTTCCCATCGGGACGAATGGCAAGAGTCTGACAGAACGCAATCAGATTGTCGATGCGCACAAGGCCGATTTTGGAACGAAATACATCGTCTTCCCTAATCCCGTATACGGGGCCTGGGTCAGTGCCATTGCCAAGAATTATCTTACTATGACGCCGGAACAACGCGATGAAGTCAACCGGGAATTTCTGACAAAAACATATTAATGGATACAGCAAAAGATGGCCTCATGCCGTAATGACAGGGGGCCATCTTTTTTACGTATCTTTATTGATTGCGCTGATGGATGAAAGCGGCGTAATCGGCGATGCTGGAGAGTTCTTCCGGGGATACTTCCAAAAGAAGGCGGATGGTATCGACCAGCTTTGTTTCATATGGTGTATGAACTGGCTGTATAACCGTGGAAACGTCCGGCCCAGCCGTGCTGGTCAGATTTTCCATGCTGGTATGGAAATAGGCAGCGACATCCTTCAGCCGGTCCTTGCGTGGAAATTTTTCTTCCTTGAGCCAGGCCGACAGGGTCGTCGGTTTTATCCCCAGGTCCTGACAGACTTGTTTTTTTGTCAGCTTCTGTTGGGCAAGCAGCTGCTGGAGATGGCAGCTGAAATTTTTTTTCTTTTCATCGTTTTTCATATCGGTCTTCCTTTATCATGAGATACGGAGTTTAGTATATCACAAAAGGAAGTAAAATGAAACAGGTGGAACCGAAAGACCTCGTTAAAAGGTCAGAGTTTCTCCGTCTGCCGGTATATAGATGGTGTGGGGGAGTCCGGCCAGTTCCAGCTGCTCCTGCAATATACGACGCGTAAAGAGATTGTGGGGGACGCTGTCCAGGTGGGTGGCGATAATCTGTGCTGTCGGGAGAGCGTGGTGCATGGCCAGCAGGTCGCCCGTGTCCATGATGAGACGCCCGCAGTTCTGCAGTGTTGCCGCTCCCGTATTTGCGATGATGATATCGGGCTGATAGGTGGATACAACTTGGGCCGTGCCATCGTACCAGATGGTATCGCCGGTCAGATAGAGCGTTTTCTCTCCGGGAGCCTGAAAAAGGACGCCGCTGGAAATGCCGCTGGGCTGATTGGTGCCATGGCGGCCGGGAGTACGGCGCAGTGTAATGGATGAGAAACTGAGCGGATCCGGAGACAGAAGGCGTACATCCGTAAAGCCTGATTGTGTCAGGACTGCGGCATCGGCTTCGTTCTGGACAAAGACGGGAAGGTGTTTGGGGAGCGGGGCTCCGACCGTATGACAGGTCATATCCACATCAATGTGGTCCGGATGGATATGGGTGATGATACAGGCATCGACATAGGATAAGATGGTGGATTTAGGACAGGGAAGGGGCTTCATGGGCATGGGAATAGCGGCCTGAGATGCTGTCAGAGGCTGATTGCCGCCCCAGTCCCGGAAAGAGCCGGCTGTTCCCGTATCGGCGAGCCAGGGGTCGATGAGAAATGTCGTATTACCGATAGTGATGCGCAGTGTAGCGCTGCGGATTTGCTGAATATTCATAACGATGACCTCCTGTAACATGGGATAGGAAATGATGCACCGGTGTATAGGTTTAGTATACGCAGGACCGGTCAGAACACAATAGACAACTGGTGCGGAATGGAACAGTTCCTGACAGATTCGCGTTTTTGTCAAGTTATAGCGGGATGTGCCGATGATTTTCTGATTTTTTCTATTGACGGTATCAAGTTTTGTTTCCTATAATGAGAGCAACTCGTACAGATGATGCAAAAAAGAGGTGGCAGGGATGAGCGGGAAGAAGCCGTATAAGAGTGACCGGCGGACACGGTATACCAGGCAGGTCATTAAAGATACATTCCTTACTATGCTTCAGGAGTTTTCTTTTGAAAAGGTGACGGTGACAGCCTTATGCCGCCGGGCAGACGTGACGCGGGCTACATTTTACCTGCACTACCGGGATGTATACGCCGTACTGGATGAAGTCATTGCCGATGCTCTGGAAATAGCAGAACAGCAGTCGCCACTTACAGATGAAAAACGGCGGGATGAACTGGCCCGGATTGCGCGTACAGGAAATGAACAGGCGCTGCGCAAGCAGTATGAGCTGCTGCCGGCCTGTCACCGGGCAGCCCATGCGCCGGCGTACAAGGCACTCTTTGAAGATGAGAGTTTGGCCGGGTATATTCTGGAACGCATATATGAACTGGAAAAGAAGAAGATTCCCGGCTTCATGCAGCAGTATGGCCTGAGCCGGGAAGAAGCAGAAGCCGTATTTACCTTTGAAATGTATGGCGCCTATGCTGTGAATCGCCATCATCACTGGAAGAAAGATGATGCGTGGTTTCACCTGCAGATGCTGCTTCTGCGGTTCGTTACGGCCGGTGAAGCAGGTTTACAGAAACAAAAAGACAGGTCAGGCTGATTATGGCAGGGCGTTTTCTCCTGTGTTATGATGAACGTATCAGAAACAGGTTCGTATTGAATGAGGAGGAATGAGGTATGAAATGTTATGTTGTCGATGCGTTTACGAAAGAAGTATTCAAAGGAAATCCGGCTGCTGTATGCGTCATGGATTCCTGGCCTTCCGATGAACTGATGCAGAACATCGCCATAGAAAATAATCTGTCAGAGACCGCCTTTACGGTAAAGGAAAAAGACGGATACCGCCTGCGCTGGTTTACGCCAGGCGGAGAAATCGACCTCTGCGGCCATGCGACGCTGGGAACATCCTTTGTCCTGGCAAACTTTATCGAACCACAGTGCCATACCTTCGTCTTCCATACATTGAGCGGCGTGCTTACGGTGACCCGGAAAGGTGAGCTGTTCTCCATGGATTTTCCCGCTTATGATATGAAACCGGTGCCTGTGACCGATGCCATGGAAAACGCGCTGGGAGTCCGCCCGGTAGAAGCATACATGGCCCGGGACCTTCTCTGTGTACTGGAAAATGAAACACAGGTCCGGGAATGCCAGCCCGATATGGAAAAACTAAAACACCTTGATGGACTGCTGTGCAATGTTACGGCAAAAGGAACGGAGTATGACTGTGTCAGCTGCTCCTTTGCTCCCAAATTATCCGTGCCGGAAGACCCGGTATGCGGCAGCGGGCATTGTCATATTATCCCGGTCATGGCAGAAAAACTAGGTAAGAGTGATTTAGTTGCCTATCAGGCGTCACGCCGTGGCGGCGAATTGTACTGCCATATAGAAGATGGTCACATCGCCATGGCTGGTTATGCGGTCTTGTATTCGGAAGCTGACCTTAAAATTTGATTCATTGTGAAAATATAAAAGGGGGATTGTACCGGCATGAGAGGTTACTCATGCTGGTACAATCCCCTTTTAAGCGGTCAGGATAACCAGATCAGACGTATTCTTTTAATGCCTGGGCCAGCTGATCCGGACAGGACGTAGTGCGTTCTCCGCAGCGGATGCCTTCCAGACGGCGGATGACTTCGGTGACGGGCATTCCTTCAGCAAGGCTGGAAAGGCCGAGATGATTGCCGGGACAGCCCTTTGTAAAGGCGACATCATAGACTTTTCCATCTCTGACGTCAAAATCAATCTGTGTGGCACAGATGCCACTCGGTTTATACGTATGCAAGGGAATCCTCCTTTCGTCATTAATCGAAGAGTGCCAGAATGCTGGCTTTCGGCTGGGCACCGACAGAACTCTTGTAGAGCTGGCCGTTCTTGAAGACCAGGAGAGTCGGGATGCTCATGACATTGAACTGCTGGGCCAGTTCCGGCTGTTCATCTACATTGACTTTGCCTACTTTGTATTCCGGATGTTCGTTAGCTATTTCTTCGACGACGGGGGCTACCATACGGCAGGGACCGCACCAGGTGGCCCAGAAATCAACGAGGACCGGTTTATCGGACTGCAGGACTTCCTGATTGAAATTATCATTGGTAAATGTGTATTCCATATATGATTCACTCCTTTGGTATGCGTATTGTCTGTAAGACACTTCTATTATATCACACATTTGTCAAATTTTACGAGAAAAATAATAAAGAATATCCGATATATTTTAATGAAACATATTAATAATTTTAGAAATTCAATAGTTGTCCCAATAAAAAACGGCCCGCCACCGATGTGACGGACCGCTTTGCCGGCTATTAGAATGCAGGCAGGATGGTTCCCTGATATTTGTCGTTAATAAATTTCTTGATCGCTTCAGACTGATAAATCTGAACGACTTTTTTGTATGTTTCGTTGTTTTCATCACCCTGGCGGACAGCGAATACGCAGGCGTAGGGCGATTCAATCGATTCGACGAGGATGGAATCTTTTTTCGGATTCAGACCGGCCGGAATGGCGTAGTTGGTATTAACGCAGGCGATGTCTGTATCATCGAGAGAACGCGGCGTCTGGGCGGCATCGAGTTCGACGAATTTCAGATTTTTCGGGTTCTCTGTGATATCAGCAACGGAAGCTTCGATGGAATCGCCGTTCTTCAATTTGATCAGGCCGGCCTGCTGCAGGAGGAGCAGGGCACGGGCGCCGTTGGACGGGTCGTTCGGAATGGTGACTTTGCTGCCCGGAGCAACTTCATCGAGAGATTTATATTTGTGTGAATAAACGGCCATAGGCATGAGAATCGTCTTTCCAACAGACGTGAGCTTCAGGCCCTGCTTTTTGACGATATTGTCAAGGTACGGCTGATGCTGGTAGGAGTTCATGTCGAGGTCTTTTTCGGCCAGTGCTTTATCAGGCTGTACATAATCGTTGAATTCTACGACTTTGATGGTAATCCCCTGTTTGGCAGCTTCTTTCGCTACTTCATCCATGATTTCTGCATGAGGACCAGCTGTTACCCCTACTTTAATTTCTTTTTTTGCCTGGTCGCCTTTGCTGTCATTGCTGGAACCGCAGCCGGCAGCAAATACGCAGATAGCTGCAATTAGGCCGGCGGAAATGATTTTTTTAATAGATGATTTCATGTTTCGTACCCCTCTCCTGAGTGTGTATAAAAAATAAGTCCGTATCAACAAAAAAGCCGTCATGCAGATGACGGCTTTATTAATCTTATGATTCATCTGCCGGAATAATCCGATGGAGTTGGCACCATACCTTATGGCGGTTGCCGCAGTGTCATCGGGCCATTCCCTCGACTGCTCTTGATGAAACGTGTTCAGTTGATGATGCAGATATTAGCATAGTTTTTTTCTCTTGTCAAGTATTAGTTTTTTCTATATCTAAAAATACAGACCGCAAAAATACCGTTTTTTAATGCACCGTATTATTTCTAATTGAAATATATGATAATTTTTATAAAAAATGACATATACTATATGTGAAAAAATAGGATGTATTAAGAAAATTAGATGTTTTTTATCTTTTACCGGATAGACAATATATATGAATACAGTACAATAAAAGTGCGCAATACGTGTTTCGGAATTTGGTAAAGCGAAAGGAGCAGAAAGATGAAACAAATCACAAAACGAATCATTACCTTGGCGATTGCAGCGGCGACACTGGTTTCATTGGCTGGCTGCGGAGGTGGTCAGAAGAGTGCATCTGGCAGTGATGATAAGGTGCTTACGGTGTATACGGCCCGTAGCGAAAGCCTGAACAATCTGGTCATTCCTAATTTTGAAAAAGATACGGGAATCAAAGTCAATGTCGTCGTAGCCGGTACGGGACCGTTATTAAAACGCGTTTCGTCAGAAAAGGGCAATCCACAGGGCGATATCCTCTGGGCAGCAGATCAGACGATGCTGGAATCCCAGAAAGACTTATTCATGGAATATGTGTCGCCGGAAGATAAAAATATGATGGAAGCGTTCCGCAATAAGACGGGATATTTCACACCAGCTTTTGCTGATCCTACCGTCCTTATCGTCAACACGAATCTGGCTGGTGACACGAAAATCGAGACCTTTGATGACCTGCTGAATCCGGCATTAAAGGGTAAGATCGCCTTTGGCGACCCGGCTAATTCCAGTTCGGCATTCCAGTCTCTCATGGCTATGCTCTATGCCAAAGGAAAAAATGGTGATCCTATGAGTCCGGAAGCATGGGAATATGTGGATAAATTCATTCAGAATCTCGATGGCAAGATGCTGAACAGTTCCGGCGCTGTCCACAAAGGCGTTGCCGATGGGGAATATACGGTAGGCCTCACTTGGGAAGACCCGGCAGCTACCTATGTCCGCAACAGCGCTCCCGTCAAAGTCGTATTCCCGAAAGAAGGAGCTATTTTCCCTGGTGAATCGGTGCAGATTATCAAAGGATGCAAACATCCGGAAAACGCTAAAAAATTTGTCGATTACATGATTTCACAGAAGATTCAGGAAATGGCTGGTAAGGAACTGACGGTGCGGCCGCTTCGCAAAAATATCGAGCTGGCTTCGTATATGACGCCTATTGATCAGATTCATCTGTTCCCCAACTATGATGAAGGTTGGGTATCGGATCATAAACAGGATATCGTGTCGATGTGGAACCAGCATCTCGAAAATAACAGATAAATGATTGTATTTGCATCAGTTTGCGGCAGGAAACTCAGTATCAGTGCAGCGGGTCCTGCCGCATTTTTTATAGGGAGGAAGAGAAAATGAGCGTATCCATTGATATTGATCACGTGGTAAAACGCTATGGGGACAATACGGTAGTAAAGGGATTGTCTCTTCATGTTAAGCCAGGGGAGTTTTTTACTCTGCTGGGACCATCGGGCTGTGGCAAGACGACGCTACTGCGTATGATTATCGGGTTCAACTCTATTGAAGAAGGGGAAATCCGGCTGAATGGGAAGCGTATCAATGATGTGCCTGTAGAGAAACGGAATATGGGCATGGTGTTTCAGAACTATGCCATATTTCCCCATATGACGGTACGGGACAATGTGGCTTTCGGACTGCAGATGCGGGGGGCCGGGAAAGGCGATATAGAAAAACGGGTAGACGACATACTGAAAATTGTGAAAATTGACCATTTAAAGGACCGTATGCCTGCGGCTCTTTCTGGCGGCCAGCAGCAGCGGGTTGCCCTGGCGCGGGCTATCGTCATTCAGCCGGAAGTACTCCTAATGGATGAACCATTGTCCAATCTGGATGCCAAACTTCGGGTAGAAATGCGGAATGCGATAAAGAAAATCCAGCGTCATATCCACATTACGACGGTGTATGTAACCCACGACCAGGAAGAAGCATTGGCTGTATCAGATCGCATCGCTGTCATGAATAATGGTGTTATTCAGCAGATCGGGACGCCGCAGAATATTTACAAACGGCCGTTCAATACGTTTGTAGCCGGATTTATCGGTCTGTCCAATTTTCTCGATGCAAAGCTGCAAAAAGACGGGAATGCCCATACCCTGCATTTCAAAGATGGATATAACGTGACCATGGATAATCTCGATGAGTCGGCAAAAGATGGAGAGTCCGTCATCGTATCCGTACGGCCGGAAGAATTTTCTATTGTGCCGGCCGGTGAAAGGGGAATTTCTGCAGTCGTCGAAAGCAGCGTATTCCTGGGAATTGCTACTCACTATTTTATGAAATCGGATGATGGAAATAATCTGGAAGTCATCCAGTACCAGGGTGAAGGCAGTTATCTTCCCGATGGGACGGCCGTGAGTCTGCAGCTTAAGAGCGGCCGTATCAACGTATTCCATAGCGACAGTGCAGAAACGATGATAGAAGGTGGTCATAATGGCACAAACTAAACGATCTCATATTTCATTCTGGACCGTAATCAGTCTCTGGCTCTTTGCTTTTTTTGCCATTTTTGTTTTATATCCTCTGATACTCGTATTATATAAGAGCGTAGTGGACCCTGCTTCGGGCAGTGCGACGATGGCCTATTTTACCCGGTTCTTTACCAAGCCTTTTTATTGGGAAACCATGGTTCACAGTATGGAAGTCACGGTCGTCTCTACTATCCTGGCAGCTCTTCTGGGGCTTCCCATGGCTTATCTCATGCGGAGTATCAAGATAAAGGGGAGTGCCCTTCTCAATATCCTGATTGTCATTTCCTATTTGTCACCGCCGTTCATCGGAGCCTATGCCTGGATTCAGCTGTTGGGGCGCAACGGTGTCATCACCCAGTTTTTTAACCAGCTGTTTCATACATCGTTTAATGGTGTCTATGGATTTTCTGGTATCGTCCTCGTCTTTACCTTGCAGTCCTTTCCTTTGATTTATATATTTTTGTCCGGATCGCTCAAGACTTTCGATAATTCGCTGAATGAAGCGGCGGAAAGCCTGGGCTGTTCCCGCTTCACGCGGATGCGGCGGATCCTGGTACCTCTTCTGCTGCCGACGCTGTTATCCAGTTCGATGCTCGTCTTCATGCGGGTCTTTGCCGATTTTGGTACACCTATGCTGATCGGTGAAGGATTCAAGACCATGCCCGTACTGGTGTATACGTCCTTTATGGGAGAAGTCGGCGGTGATGATGGATTTGCTGCGGCTATCTGCGTCATCATGATTGTACTGACGGTGGTCATGTTCTTTGCCCAGCGTTATCTGGCGAACCGCAGTACCTATACGATGACAGCACTGAAGCCTATCGTAGCTGAAAAAGCATCGGGGTTGCGCAATATCATGGCTCATGGTATCGTGTATATAGTAACAGGGCTGGCTATTCTGCCCCAGCTCGTCGTCGTGTATACATCGTTTCTGCGCAGTAATGGCGGTCAGGTCTTTACTGGCGGGTATGCGCTCCAGAGTTATGAAGCGACGTTGTTCGCCAAAGATAACACGGTCATCTGGAACACCTATTTCCTGGGTATTGTCGCTATTGCAATCGTACTGGTCATGGGAGTTATCATTGCCTATCTGAGTGTACGGAAAAAGAATCTCCTCAACAGCATCCTCGATACGGTGACCATGTTCCCCTTCATTATTCCCGGGTCTGTACTGGGGATTTCCTTCCTGTTTGCCTTCAATAGTCCGCCTATCGTTTTAAGCGGTACGGCTCTGATCATGATTATTTCCTTTGCCATCCGGCGTATGCCTTACACCGTGCGTTCCAGCGTGGCAGCTCTGGGACAGATCAGCAAAAATGTAGAAGAAGCGGCTATTTCGCTGGGGGCTTCCGACATGACGACATTCCGCCGGATTACCCTTCCCATGATGATGCCCGGCGTCCTGGCAGGGGCCATTATGAGCTGGGTGACCATCATCAGTGAGCTCAGTTCTTCCATTATTTTATATACGACAGCCAATCAGACGCTGACTGTGTCTATTTATACCGAAGTCATCCGCGGTAATTACGGCAATGCATCAGCATATGCTACAATTCTGGCGCTGACCTCCATCTTGTCCCTGCTGATTTTCTTCAAGCTGACGGGACGGCGTGATATCAGTATCTGATTTAACTTTTAAGGAGGGGCGGTATGAGCAGACCACGCAGTTTTCATCTGTACTTACAACAGGTTTTTACTAAAGGGGCGGCACTGCTCATACTGTTCCTGATATGTTTATTCGTATCCTTTCTGGTCTGTTTTTATCAGGTACGCGTTGTAGATGGAACGGATGCCCATGCAGCAGAGGCAGAACAGGCCGTCAGCCGGGAGTGGAACCGCTGTGTGGCTATGTTGGATGAACTGGGCAGGAATCCTGTCCTCATCCGCGCCTTGCAGGACGGAAAGGCCGATCAGGAGCTGGCACAACACTTGTATGACATAACGAACAGTGGTGTCGTCCGTGGTGATTTCCTCCTTTTAGACAGCAAAAGGAAACCGGTCATGACCAGCCTGTATCAGGATAATCTGGGGCTTGTCATGGAGAACCGGGATATACAGGACATGCTGCATCGGGCCGGGGCAGATGGTGTCGGGGATTTGCGTTATGGTCCGGTGATACTGCCGCTGCAACATAGTCAGCAGGAACAGTATTATCTTCTCAGGCCTGTGCGGGATGAAACAGGAACGGCAGGATACATCTTCCTTTTTTTCCGGCAGGAAGGATTCCAGGAGCTGACCGACGCATGGCCGGCAGAGCAGATTGTCATTATGGATACCCTCGATCACGTCGTTTTTTCAACGAACCCGCAGTTTGTAGATGCTATGGGTAAATTGCGCACGCCCCTGACCATGGAAGGGAAACAAACTGTTCAGGGTCGCAGTTATTATGTCAGCCGGCCGGCCCGGGGCGATAAACTTCAGGTCATTGCGTTTACGGCTATTCCCCATACGGATTCTCTGCTTCAGGCAGTACTTCTTTTCCTGGGATGTATTGGCATAGCGGCCTGTCTGGCTGTATTTCTGGTGGCGCGGAAACTGTCCCGTAAAGTATTGAAGCCATTGGATGGACTGCTGGTTGCTGTGCGGGAAGGGAAAAATGGAAATCTCGATTACCGGTTGGAACCAGAGCAGAGCCTGCAGGAATTTCAGGTCATTTATCAGGAATTTAACCGTATGATGAGGGAAATCCATCGTCTTATGGAACGCAATAAAGAACTGGCAGAACGGAAACGGCTCATGGAAGTGCGGAATCTGGAGGGACAGATGGATCCCCATTTCGCCTTCAATGTCATGGAAGGGCTGCGCTATGAAATTCTGTTTGATCCGAAAAAGGCATCGGAACTGGCTGTCTCCTTTGCCCGGCTGATGCGCTATAGTATCCATCGCGGTGAAGGTGATGTCAGTCTGGAAACGGATCTTCAGTACGTAAAAGATTATCTGGCTCTTCAAAAGATGCGCTTCGGCGAACGATTATCCTATGATGTTGTCATCGATCCGGATTTGTATCATTGCCAGATTCCCAAGCTGTTGTTGCAGCCTGTCGTAGAAAACAGTATTGTCCATGGACTGGAAAATGTACGGTCGATTCATATCAGCATTACTGGAAAAAGAGAAGAAGATATGCTCGTATTGTCAGTAATCGACAATGGTTCCGGTATCAGCCCTGAAAAAATGGCATCTCTCCGTCGTCTGCTGACATCGGACGTGGTAGCACCCAGCCATATCGGCCTGTATAACGTGCACCGCGTACTGCGGCTCCGATATGGCAGGACGGCAGGCATCCGCATTGAAGGAGATGCCCAGGGGTTCCGCGTTTTTCTGTCCCTGCCGATGGTAAAAGAAGAGGTGTCACATTATGACGATGTATAAGGTACTGCTCGTAGAAGATGAAGAGATTATCCGTAAAGGACTCATGTATCTGATGGACTGGGAAACGGAAGGCTGTGTCATTATAGGTGAGGCCGGAGATGGGGCAGAAGGTGCAGAAAAAATTCGTCAGATGAGACCGGATATCGTCATTACCGATGTGCGGATGCCTTTTATGAGCGGCCTGGATATGCTGGAACAGACCCGGTCTATACCGTATGCCGCCATTGTCATTTCTGGCTATGATGAATTTGAATATGCCCAGCGGGCGATTTCTCTGGATGTCACGGAGTATCTGCTGAAGCCAGTGGATTTTACCGCTCTCCAGAAAGCTTTGATGCGGGTAAAGGAAAAACTGGGTGCTCTTCGCCAGATGGAACAACAGGCACTGTTCCATCCGGTACAGATGAATCTGCCGGACGGGCTGCCGGAACCGGGAAACCGCTATGTGAAAAAAGTCTTGCAGATTATAGAGTCGCAGTATCCACAAAAAATCCTCCTGCAGAATCTCTGTGAAGACCTGGGCGTATCCAGTGTGTATCTGCAGACAAAGTTTAAGGAAGAAATGCATTATACCTTTCACGATTTTCTCAATCGCTATCGGATTCAGCAGGCGGTCAAAAAGATGAAGGAAACCGATTATAAGGTCTATGAAATCGCGGATATGGTCGGTTTTTCTGATTACAAATATTTTATACAAGTATTCAAAAAATACGTCGGCATGTCACCGAAAAAATTTTTTGAACGATCGGGTAGAATATGATGTGCTGTCTAAGTGGACATAAGGAGTAAGAGACTCTTGTCAGAATGTGTCTTTTCATGTTACAATACAAACTGCTCATCGGAGGATGTATAACCGTAATGTATACAGCCGGATAAGATGTCGGCAGACGAAATATCGGAGGACAGGTCTCTGCGTACGGATACCTGTCGAAGTAAGATATGGATGTCCTGCCGGTTCTTGTCCGGCATTTTTGTTTGTGGAGGTGATGACCGATGGGGTATACAGAAGCTATGGAGCATAAGAAAAAGATACGTTGGGAAATATATTCTGCAAAAGCCTTCTATTTCCTCGGCGGTTTCGGTTTTACGGCCTGGGCATCTCTGATTCCTTTTTTGAAACATAATCTGGAAATACCCGATGACCACCTGGGCATTCTGCTCCTTACACTGGGAGCGGGGGCACTGGTCATGATGTTCTTTGCCGGTGCCATCGCGGCCCGGCTGGGATGCCGCCGTTCACTGACAGTGGGCGGTCTGGGTATGATTGTCTGTCTCAATGGGCTGTGCCATGCGCCGGTCTATGCCGGGGCGATAGGATTTGCTGTCATACTGGGAGCATCCCTGGGGCTTTCGGATGTGGTGGTCAATATCAATGGCATTTATATAGAGCGGAAAATCCACAAGAGGCTCATGTCGGGACTGCAGGCTATGTGGTCTCTGGGCAATTTTTCCGGCGCCGCTTTTTTCGCCCTGCTTCTCTCGTTGGGACTGCACTGGAAACTGGTGGCTCTGGCGGCGACTATGGTCATTGCCGGATGCTTGTTCTTTTTTGCTCCCCACCTGATGCAGAACCGGCAGGGAAATCGCGGGTCTTCCCATTTTGTGCGGCCTAAGCCGTATATTCTGCTTATCGGCGTCATCTGTACCATCTCCTTTCTTGTCGAAGGGTCTATCAATGACTGGAGTGGTGTATTCCTGACGACAGAAAAGGGAGTGGATATTTCTCATTCCGGGCTGGGTCTGACGCTGTTTACGGCAGCGGCCTTTCTCATGCGCCTGCCCGGTGATTCCCTGGTCATGCATTTTGGCAGCCGGCATATTCTGACCGTTTCTCTGCCCATCGCCTTTACCGGATTTCTTGGCATTTTATTCCTGCCACCGGGACCGCTGCTCTTTTTGGCATTTATTCTGATTGGCGTGGGTTGTGCCAATACGGTACCGGTCTTTTACTCACTGCTGGGTACGCAGAAGGTCATGCCTGTGGCGGATGCTGTTTCGGCGGTCAGTACTATCGGCTATGTGGGGATTCTGCTGGCTCCGGCTGTTCTCGGCTTTATCGGCCGTGCCTTCAGCCTGTATGCTTCCTTCGGCTTGGTCACGGTTCTTCTGGTCGTCATGTCGGTCATAGCTCTGCGGCTCTTAAAGAATGTTTGACGTTTGAAACATTGGTTTTAAATTAAAGTCCATCCACATCAAACTTTCAACTTCAAACTCAAAAAAGCGGCTGTCTTCGGACGACAGCCGCTTTTTTTATGCATCAATCAGTTTTCCCGGATTGAGGATGTTATTAGGATCCATGGCCCGTTTGATGGTTTTCATGATAGCCAGTTCTCCTTTAGGTGTAAATTCTTCCATGTACTTGAGCTTCTTGGCTCCGATGCCGTGTTCACCGGCCAGGCGTCCACCGACGCTGTAGGCATAGGCGTATACCTGCTGATGGAATTTTTCGACGCTCGTTTCCCATTCTTCGTCGCTCATATCCATCTTGCACAGGACGATGTGCAGGTTGCCGTCGCCGATGTGGGCATTGATCTTGACCTGGAACGGGTAACCTTCGCCGATTTCCATGATTTTTTCGATGGTCGAAGCGATTTTGTGGACCGGTACGACGACGTCATCGGTGAGGAAGACTTTGCTGACCATTTCACACGATGTCTGGACATTGCGGCGCATATTCCAGATGCGTTCATCCGCTTCGAGGACATCGACGGCGCCTGATTCTTCACAGATGGTGCAGACACTTTCCATCTTGCTGTCCAGTTCGTCTTCACGGAACGTTTCTACGGTGATGATGACGTAAATGCCGTCTTCATAGTGAGGCATATCCGAATAGTGGCAATAATCGGCGGTGTCACGGACATAGGAGTTATCCATGTATTCCACGCTGGTCGGGTCGATGCCGGCCTTAAGCAGTTTGGGAACCATGTACAGCGCTTTGCGCGGGTCTGTGTACACGGCGAGGACGTCAAACCGGTACGGCGGCAGGGGAATGAGTTTGACTGTGACTTTAGTGATGATGCCCAGCGTTCCTTCGCTGCCGATGATGAGCTGTTCCAGGTCGTAGCCGGTGGAGCATTTCTTCAGGATGCGGCCGCATTCGACGATATCGCCGGTCGGCGTGACCATTTCCAGACAATAGACCTGATGACGTGTGACGCCGTAGCGGACGGCTTTGAGGCCGCCGGCGTTGGTTGCCAGATTGGCGCCAATCATGCAGCTTTCTGCACTGGAGGGGTCTCCGGCGTAGAGCAGGCCATGAGCTTTGGCTTCTTTCTGCAGATCTACCGTACGCACGCCGGCTTCGACGGTCATATACATGCCTTCTTCATTGAGTTCAATGATTTTGTTGAGCCGTTCCATGCACAGGACAAGGCCGCCGCAGACAGGGATGGCACCGTCGGCCAGGCTTGTGCCGCCACTGCGGACGGTAATGGGAAAATGATATTCATTGGCCAGTTTGACAATCTGGGAAATTTCTTCGGCATTGGCCGGGATGACGGCGGCTTCCGGCAGGTGGAAGCGGCGCGGGTCCGTTTCGTAATCTGTCTGGTACTGGAGCAGTATGTCTTTATCTGTTTTTACGTAAGAAGGGCCGGTAATGGCTTTGAGTTTTTCAATGATTTCCGGTGTGATGGGCTGATACGTTTCCATAATGATCCTCCTGTCATAAAGTAATCTGATTATGCGTATATTCTATCACATTTCTGCAGGCTGGAAAGAGTCATTTCCTATTCTTATTTGCAATGTGTAATTATGTTTGTTAAACTGTACCGAAAAGGAGTGATCTATATGGACATGGGATTACAGGATAAAGTAGTCGTCATTACCGGTGGCAGTGAAGGCATCGGCTTTGCAGCTGCCAGAGCTTTTATTGCCGAAGGGGCTTATGCCGCTATCTGCGGACGCAGGAAAGACGTATTGGAGCATGCCGTGGCAGAACTGGGGCCACGGGCTTTTGGTGTATCGTGTGATATGACAAAGGAAGACGATGTCTATAACTTTGCCCGCCGCGTCTTTGATACATTTGGCCGCATGGATGTGTGGGTCAATAATGTCGGCGCGACCATTGCCAGGAAAGGGACGTGGTATACGGGAGAAGAAATTGACCGGACCTATGCTGTAAATTTCAAATCCGTCGTCATGGGAAGCCAGGCAGCCGTACCCTATTTGTCCCGTCAGGGCGGGGTCATTGTCAATGTGGCATCTCTGGCGGCGCGGTGTGCGACATCCGGGCGGGCTACGCTCTATGGAGCGTTTAAAGCAGGTGTCGTCAACTTCACCAATACCTTTGCCGGGGAAGTGGCGTCAAAGCACATCCGTGTCGTATCCATACTGCCGGGATTTACGCTGACGCCGCTGGTTCGGGCGACCATTGCCCCTGCTGATCTGGAAAAGCAGAGCCGTACCTGCCTCTTGCGCCGGGCCGCTTCACCGGAAGAAATTGCCGGACCTATTGTCTTTCTGGCCAGCTCCCAGGCTTCCTATATGACGGCAGCGTCTCTTGAGATTTCCGGCGGCCGTAGTGTGACCCTGAATCCGGGGTATTCCTATGGGGAATAATGACATTCTAAAAATAAAATTGAATTATGTTCTAATTTTTTAAAAGTCCACTTGACAAGTGCTGTTTTAAAGTGTACTATGTTCGTAAACATTGGAAACGCCAAGACCGGAACAAGTACACGCAGGCGGTCAGACAGAGAGCAGGAATCCAGGCTGAGAGTTCCTGCAGAAGCCAAATGCGCTGGAATGCCTCCGCGAGCGGATGAGCCGAATCGAGTAGGCTCATACGGATTTCCCACGTTACGGGTGCCGAGATACAGCATTTGCTGTAAGCAGAGTGGAACCACGGACCACCGTCTCTGTCATGGGGACGGTGTTTTTTTTGTCTCTAAATGGGAAAAATGAGGATATTTCGCCAATGTTTCAAAACATATTTTAAAAATTCATGAAATGTGATGGGAGTAATAGAGGAGGATATGACTATGACACAGAGTAAAAAAGAATTAGTATTAGCCGCTATGGATAACAAGCCGGTAGACCGTGTTCCTGTGGGATTCTGGTTTCATTTTCTGGGAGATGAAATCCATTCCGATTCGTTTCAGCATCCGGAATTGATCGAACAGCTCTATGCGGGACAGACGAAATACATCGAAACGGCCAAGCCGGATTTTGTAAAAATCATGACCGATGGATTCTTTCCTTATGAAAATAGAACGGCATTCAATCTGAAAAGTGCGGCCGATTTCAAGCGGATCCAGCCCCTTGCTGACGATGATCCGTGGTTTACGACGCAGATTGCCTATGCAAAGAGACTGACCAGTAAATACGGTAATGACGTAGCCATGTTTTACAATCTCTTCTGCGCCGGTACGACAGTGAAATTCATGCTTCCCGATATTACCCAGGGCGATGCCTGGCTGAGCCGTCTTATACAGGAAGATGCAGACGCCGTCCGTCAGGGACTCGATGTCATTTCCGGAGATTTGGCAAAACTGGCCCGCCGGATTATTATCGAAGGCGGCGTGACCGGTATTTACTTCAGTCTCCAGAATCTGCTCGGTGAGGGAATTACGAAAGATGTTTACAATCAGGTGCTGGCGCCGGGTGAAAAACAGATCCTCGCCGCGGCTAACAGTGCAAGTGATTACAACATCCTCCATATCTGCGGCTGGTCCGGCCACCGCAATGATCTGACCTGGTATGCCGATTACGATGTGAAGACCATTAACTGGGCGGCTGTCGTCGAAGGTGTGCCTCTGGAAGAAGGACGGAAGATTTTTGGCGGCCGGGCTGCTCTCGGCGGATTTGGCAATCTGGAAACGGAAGTACTGTACAATGGTACGAAAGAAGAAGTACAGGCCGAAACGAAGCGTATCCTGGACCATGCCGGACGGCAGGGCGTCATCCTCGGTGCAGACTGCACGGTGCCGCGCGATACGGACTGGCAGCGTTTTGAATGGGTACGGGAAGCTGCAAAATAATAGATATTATAACGGGTAAAGCATATAGGGGGAATATATCATGAATATAAAAAAATTAGGGAAATTTGTCATCACAGCCGCTTTGATTGGTGTCGTCGCAGCCGGCCTTGCCGGATGCAGCAAGAAAGATAGTGCCGCAGCCGGCGATGGCGGCAAGAAAAAAGTCGTCAACGTAGCGTATACGAATTACTATGTACCTTATGATTTCGTCAATGACAAAGGAGAAGCCGACGGCTTTGAAGTAGCAGTCATGAAAGAAGTTGCCAAAAAACTGCCGCAGTACGAATGGAAATTCACGCCGACCTCGGACGACGATCTTCTGATCGGTGTCGAATCGGGGAAATACACCATTGGTACCAAGGGCATCTGGAAAACGGCAGCCCGGGAAAAGAAATATCTCTTTACTGATAATTACATCGGTGCCAGCGTCATAGGCCTGGTCATCCGCAAAGATGAAGCCGATAAAGTAAAAGACATGGATTCCTTTGCCCAGTACAGTGGCAAACTCGTGCCGATTGCCCCACAGGATGCGCGCTACATGGTCATTGATACATACAATAAAGAACATCCGGATAAGCCCATCGACCTGAAATCGTCGGAAGCATTCCAGATTGCCGATGCCTACAGCTGGGTCATGGAAGGCCGCTATGATGCCTATCTGGAAGTTGAACTGAGCTACAAGAACAATATCGTCAAAGACGACGCTCCGTACCATCAGTTCAACGATCAGCTGACCTATATCCGCTACAAAGGCATCCCGACTTATCCGCTGATCAATAAGAAAGAAACGAAATTGAAAGACGAAGTCGATCAGGCTATCAAAGAACTTCGTGATGAAGGAAAAATTGCCGAACTGGAACAAAAATATTTTGGTGAAAGCCTGTCCCAGTATATCGGACAGTAAGTGAGAGGAGGAGTGCTTTGTGAATAGTACGAGAGTATTTGATCCGTCCATGATCGTACAGGTCATACCGGACCTTCTGTCCTATCTGGACGTGACTTTGCTCGTAGCCGTCACAAGTATCCTCCTCGGCTCTCTGCTGGGGATGATACTGGCCTGGGCCAGGACGGGTCACCACCGCGTGCTGCGCTGGATTGCCAACGGTTACATCTATATCATGCGCTGCACGCCCTCCATTGTCCTGTTGTTCATCGTATTTTACGGTCTGCCGAAACTGGTGGAGTCGATGACCGATTATGATATCAACGATACAAACCGTGCCGTCTTTGCCATCATCACCTTTACGTTGTTATTTGGCGCCTATATTTCTGAAGTATTCCGGGCCGCCTATCAGGCTGTCCCCAAAGGGCAGTATGAAGCGGCAGTCAGCATTGGCCTGACCCCGTTTCAGGCATTCCGCCAGGTCATGCTGCCCCAGGCTACAGTCATAGCCCTGCCGAACTTTGGCAATTCCGTCATCAATTTGCTGAAAGAAGGGGCCCTGGCCTACACCATCGGCCTCATCGATATGATTGGCAAGGGAAATCTGATCATTGCCCAGAACTTTGGGGCGTATGGTGTGGAAATTTATCTGGCCTGCATGATTGTCTACTGGATTATGACGACCTGCATTGCCAAGGGATTCCTCCGGTTGGAAGAACATCTTGACAAAGGGCAGAGCCTGCGGGCAAAGAATCCGGCACAGGCAAAAGCACGCATACTGCCTGTATGGAAAAGCGTACCGGCGCTGATGCGGCGCATTCAGCGTCAGGGCTAGAAAAAGGAGTAACCATATGGAACTGGATTATACATTTATGATAGAAACCTTTTATAAGGTATGGGGGGGCATTGGCACGACACTGGGACTGACAGCCCTGAGTCTCCTCATTGCGGCACCGATTGCGTTTTATATGGCGGTCCTCCGCATTAAAGGCAATCTCATCGGCAGTGGCATTACCCAGGCTTATATATCCTTTGTCCGGGGTACGCCTATTATTCTGCAGATTCTGCTTCTTTATAGCCTGCTCCCAAGCTTTCTCAACGTCGTTGTCAAAGCGTTGGGCTCAGACTTCAATGTCTTCGACAGCGTCGACCCGTTCTGGTATGCGGTTGTCGTCTTTTCCCTGAATACCATCGCCCTTTTGGCAGAAGTATTCCGCTCGGCTCTGCTGAGTATCCCTAAGGGACAGCTTGAAGCCGGCGTTTCTATCGGCCTTTCGGAATTCCAGACATACTGCAAAGTCATCATTCCCCAGGCTATGGTCGTAGCGCTGCCGGCGGTCTGCAATATTACGGTCAATCTGATCAAAGGGACTTCCCTGGCATTCCTTATGACTGTCAAAGATGTCCTGGCTATCGGAAAAATTGCCGCTTCCTATGGTTATAACTATATCGAATCGTACCTGGATGTGTTTATTGTATATCTCATCGTATGTACGGTCATCCAGCTGGCATATAAATTTGCAGAACAGCATGTAGGTGCCTTCCGGGTCGGTGCATAAGAAAGGAGATTTATCCCATGTTATTGTCAATTAAGCATGTCCGCAAGAGCTTTGGCGATCTGGAAGTACTGAAAGACGTGCATATGGATATTGAAAAAGGCGACGTTGTCGTCATTCTGGGCCCCAGCGGGTCGGGCAAGACGACATTCCTGCGCTGCCTGAATTTTCTGGAAAAGGCCGATGCCGGGGAAATGGATTTTGCCGGTATGCACATCGATCTCAGCCATCCTTCGACAAAAGATATTACGGCCGTGCGGAAAAAGACGGCTTTCGTATTTCAGGGATACAACCTCTTTGCCAATAAGACGGTCCTTGAAAATGTGACTCTCGGTCTGACTACGGGCAGGGGCATGAAAAAAGCCGATGCCGAAGCCATTGCCCGCGATGCGTTGCAGCGTGTCGGCATGGCGGAACGGATGGACTATTATCCGTCCCAGCTTTCCGGCGGCCAGCAGCAGCGCGTAGGAATTGCCCGGGCCATGGCTGTCAAGCCCGATGTCATCCTGTTTGATGAACCGACATCGGCCCTTGATCCGGAACTGGTCGGGGAAGTACTGAAAGTCATGCGGGACCTGGCAAAAGCCGGAACGACCATGATTGTCGTGACCCATGAAATGAAATTTGCCCGCGATGTGGCAACCCACGTTATTTTTATGGATGGCGGTGTCATCGTTGAAGAAGGGACGTCGGAAGATATTTTCGAGCATCCCAAAGAAGAACGGACTAAAAAGTTCCTGCACCGTGTCCTCTGCCATACTTACGAATAATCAGAGAGGAGCTATTTCTGACAGATTCTGTACGGAACATAGTTCCTCTTTTCATTATGTGTATTGACGCAACAGACAAACCTGTATATGATGATGGTATCTAAAGGAGGAATGCAATATGGCTTTTACAGAAGAACAGAAACTGACAGATCATCTGCAGCACTTTATTGCCTGTCAGACCATTTCTAATGAAGATTTGGATAAAGTGGACTGGCGGGAATTTACCAAGCTTCATGCCCTGCTGGAAGCCTACTATCCTGTTATATATAAACTGTTTGAAGTCATTCCGGTTGGCCGGGCGGGCCTGCTGTTTCATTATGATTCGGGCCATCCGGAAAAAACGCCGCTCGTACTCAGCGCCCATCAGGACGTAGTCGAACCGGGAGCCCTGGAACTCTGGAAGAAAGAACCTTTTTCCGGCGCTTATGAAGATGGCATCATCTGGGGACGGGGTACGACAGACTGCAAACACCTCTTCCTGGCAGAAATGGAAGCCGTGGAAGCTGCCTTTTCCGATGGATTCCGTCCTTCCTATGACCTCTACATTGCACTGGGATACAGTGAAGAAATTTATACCATCAGCGGGGAAGACGGCGGACGGCTTCTCAAGGAAGCACTGGCGGCACGGGGCGTTCATCAGATCGTTCTCTTTGACGAAGG